>NZ_JBEAFH010000059.1:0-113744 GCF_040061575.1 Klebsiella sp. CB_Kp196 | reverse complement strand
ACCCCACAGCCCCGAAAAAAAGCCAGTCAGTTGCTTAACTGACTGGCATTACAGCGTAATGCTGGCATTTTCATTTTCAGAGCTATTCGCTTTCAGCCGGTAGCCTGGGCAGCCAGTCAATGGGCGCTTCGCCGCGTTCGGTCAGCCACTGATTCGCCTGCACGAAATGATTACTGCCAAAGAACCCGCGGTGGGCGGAGAGGGGCGACGGGTGCGGCGCTTTGAGCACGCAGTGGCGCTGGCGATCGATTATCGCGCCTTTCTTCTGCGCATGCGAACCCCACAGCAGAAAGACGACGCCTTCCCGATGCTGGTTAATCAGCGAAATGACTTTATCGGTAAAAGTTTCCCAACCGAGGCTGGCGTGAGAGTGCGCTTGTCCGGCACGTACCGTTAATACGGTATTGAGCAGCAACACGCCCTGGCGCGCCCAGCTTTCGAGATAACCGTGAGTCGGGCGCTGAAAGCCTGGTATCGTCCCTTCCAGTTCCTTGTACATATTCAGCAGCGATGGCGGGATCTGAATGCCCGGTAGAACCGAGAAGGCGAGGCCGTGCGCCTGCCCTGGTCCATGGTAAGGATCCTGGCCGAGAATCACCACTTTAACGTCGCTTAGCTCAGTATAACGAAACGCGTTAAAGACATCTTTTTGCGGGGGATAGATGGTGATTCCCGATTGCCGCTCGTCAGCAACGGTTTTCAGGGTATTAACAAAATAGGGTTGCTGCTTCTCTTCTGCCAGCACGTCATGCCAGGTTAATGGGGCGGTCATTTTGCTCTCCTGCAAAGTGTCATTGCCATAGCTTAACTGCATCTTTCAACATCACAAAATTTGCCCCACGCGATTGACGCTCTTTATGCAAAAAAAATTGAAAACTTACAAATTTATTTGGTAGGTGGCATGGCGTAACTTGATGTAAAACAATAATATCCGCCTATGACCACTTTTATGATGTGGTTTTTGTTGATTTAAATCAAAGAATGCCGGGTGTACGGCTGATATATATACACTCATAGAACAATGGTTTTACCAATTGGCCGCGAAGGCCAATAATCGAACAAACCCTGCCTGGGAGGCATAAAATGATTACTGGTATCCAAATTACTAAAGCTGCAAACGACGACCTGCTGAACTCTTTCTGGCTGCTGGATAGCGAAAAAGGCGAAGCCCGCTGCCTGTGCGCGAAAGCCGGTTTTGCTGAAGATGACGTGGTTGCAGTGAGCAATCTGGGTGAAATCGAATACCGTGAAATCCCGGTAGACGTGAAGCCTGAAGTCCGCGTTGAAGGCGGTCAGCACCTGAACGTTAACGTGCTGCGTCGCGAAACTCTGCTGGACGCGGTTGAACATCCGGAAAAATACCCGCAGCTGACCATTCGCGTGTCTGGCTATGCGGTACGCTTTAACTCTCTGACTCCGGAACAGCAGCGCGACGTTATCGCCCGTACTTTTACTGAAAGCCTGTAAGATTCCGTTTTAATGTGAAAACGCCGGGATATCCCGGCGTTTTTTTTACTCTTCGTTTGACTTCTGCGGAGCATCCGCTGCGCTTGGTTTACGACGCTTACCAATGTTTTTGGTATCGCGATGGCGTTTTTTCACGCGCGGTTTCTCTTTTTCTTTCTCTTTCTTCTCTGCACGCTTGGCTAAAACCTTCTTGGAAGGTTTACCGGTTTGCTTCTCGCTGGGGGCGCGAGTGGTCGGGCGCAGTTCATCGATGACGCGGGCTTTTAACGGCTCTTCAATATAGCGGCCAATTTTACCCAGCAGCAGATGGTCGTGGGCTTCGACCAGAGAGATGGCCGTTCCCTTTTTACCCGCGCGTCCGGTACGACCGATACGGTGCAGATAGATGTCGGCCGTGCGCGGCAAGTCGAAGTTGAAAACGTGACTGACGTCCGCGATGTCGATCCCGCGCGCGGCAACGTCGGTGGCGATTAACACGTTAATACGGCCATCGGTCAGGCGGCTAATCGCTTCATTACGTTTTGCCTGTACCATCTCACCTTCCAGCCAGCAGGTGTTGATACCCGCTTCACGCAGCCAGCCCGCCAGCTCATGCACGCGCTCGCGCTTACGGACGAAGACGATAGAACGCGTCGCTTCCGGCTGCTTTAGCAGATGGACCAGCAGAGCGGTCTTATGCTTGACGTCATCGGCGCGGTAATACCACTGGTGAATCTTTTTACGCTCGCGGGTGGAGGGAGTCGCAGAGACTTCCACCGGTTCTTCCAGCAGACGCTCAGCAAAATCTTTAATGGCGTCACCTTCGAGGGTGGCGGAGAACAGCATGGTCTGCTTACGCCAGCGGGTTTCACCGGCAATGTGTTCGATATCCTGCGCGAAGCCCATGTCCAGCATGCGGTCCGCTTCATCAAGGATCAGCGTTTCAACGGCGCGGCAATCAAAGTTTTCTTCTTTAATATATTGCAGCAGGCGACCGGTCGTGGCGACCACGATGTCCTGGTTCTCGCTGAACACTTCGGCATGGTTCATATAGGCGACACCGCCGGTGATCGTGGCGATATCCAGATGAGTATGTTTTGCCAGCTCACGCGCATGGTCGGCAACCTGCATCGCCAGTTCGCGCGTGGGGGTCAGGATAAGAATGCGCGGCGGACCAGACTTCTTGCGCGGAAAATCGAGCAGATGCTGCAACGCTGGCAGGAGATACGCCGCCGTTTTACCGGTGCCGGTCGGGGCTGAACCGAGAATATCACGGCCATCAAGCGCAGGCGGAATAGCGGCGGCCTGAATGGCTGTCGGGCGTGTGAAACCTTTATCCTGGAGGGCGTCCAGCAGGTTTTCGTCGAGTTCAAGTTCGGAAAAAGTCGTTACAGTCATGATCTACCTCTGAGTGGACCGCCGATTATAGACGTTACGGACGCAATGTTCATCTGTTTGTAAGGCTATCTGTTCTCCGGTATTGTGCATAGCCTTAAGCTCAGGAGTTTTTTGCCCGCAAGGTTATCGAGGATGTCCCAGTCGAAGTTCGCGCTGCCGCGCAATGGTTTTACGTTTAAGCAGTTTTTTGTCGCCCACGATCGCTGTGCGATGAAAGTGGGTACCGACGGCATTTTACTCGGCGCATGGGCCCCCATCGCTCAGGTTAAGCGCGTGCTGGATATCGGCGCGGGCAGCGGTCTGTTAGCGCTGATGCTCGCGCAGCGAACCGGCGAGACGGTGATTGTGGATGCCGTGGAGCTGGATGAAGAGGCGGCAGAACAAGCGCGAGAAAACGCCGCGGATTCTCCCTGGGCCGAGCGTCTGCAGATTCATCAGGCGGATATTCAGCAATGGCAGCCGCAGCAAACCCGGCGCTATGAGCTGATTGTCAGCAATCCGCCTTTTTTCGCTGAAGGCGTACCTTGCGCCACCTCGCAGCGCGAGCAGGCTCGCTATACCTCCTCCCTCGATCACGCAACATTATTAACCTGCGCCGCCGAGCTTATTACGGAGGAGGGGTTTTTCTGCGTCGTGCTTCCGGTCGACATTGGTAACGCCTTTGTGCAGCGGGCGCAGAATATGGGCTGGCATCTGCGTCTGCGTACCGACGTGGCGGAAACGGAAGTGCGCCCGCCGCATCGGGTTCTGTTGGCTTTTTCGCCGACGGCGGGGGAGGAGTGCTTTAGCGACAGATTGATCATCCGTGGGCCAGAGCAGCAGTATTCCGAAGGATTTACCGCTCTGACCCAGGACTTTTATCTTTTTATGTGAGCCAGCGGCGAGAGCACCGACGCCCCGCTCTCCGGCAACTGGTCAGGATAGTCCAGCGTATAGTGAAGCCCGCGGCTCTCTTTACGCAGCATGGCGCAGCGCACAATCAGCTCGGCAACCTGCACCAGGTTTCGCAGCTCCAGTAAATTATTGGAGACGCGGAAGCGGGCGTAGTATTCGTCCAGCTCCTGCTGCAGCATAGTAATGCGGCGCAGGGCGCGCTCAAGACGGCGGGTGGTGCGCACGATGCCGACATAATCCCACATCAGCAAGCGCAGCTCATGCCAGTTGTGCTGAATCACGACCAGTTCATCAGGTATTTCAACCTGGCTTTCGTCCCATGATGGCAGTTCATTGACCGCCTGCGCGAACGGCAGACGCTTAACGATATCTTCGGCGGCGGACCACCCGTAGACGAGGCACTCAAGCAATGAGTTTGATGCCATCCGGTTAGCGCCGTGTAATCCGGTATAGCTTACTTCACCGATGGCATACAGCCCGTCGACGTCGGTGCGCCCGTGATCGTCAACCATGACGCCGCCGCAGGTGTAGTGCGCGGCAGGAACCACGGGCACCGCTTCTTTTGTCAGATCGATGCCCAGCCCCAGCAGCTTCTCGTAGATCATCGGGAAGTGGTGGCGAATAAATTCTGCCGGTTTATGGCTGATATCCAGATACATGCAGTCAGCGCCAAGGCGCTTCATCTCATGATCGATGGCTCTGGCGACGATATCGCGCGGAGCCAGCTCGCCGCGCTCGTCAAAGTCCGGCATAAACCGCGTGCCGTCAGGGCGTTTCAACAGCGCGCCCTCGCCGCGCAGCGCTTCCGTCAGCAGGAAGTTGCGCGCTTGCGGATGGTACAGCGCGGTTGGGTGGAACTGATTAAATTCGAGGTTGGCGACCCGGCAGCCGGCACGCCAGGCCATCGCGATACCATCGCCGGAAGAGACGTCAGGATTCGTCGTATATTGATAAACTTTAGCCGCGCCGCCGGTAGCCAGCACCACGGCCTTTGCGCTACAGGTTTCAACCGCTTCTTTATTACGATTCCAGATCCACGCGCCCACCACCCGGCGCGTGCCGGGCAGGCCGATTTTATCGGAGATAATAAGGTCAACGGCGTTACTGCGTTCCAGTATGCGGATATTAGGATGGGCCAGCGCCTGGCTCACCAGGGTAGTCTCAACGGCTTTACCGGTCGCATCGGCGGCGTGGAGAATTCTGCGGTGGCTGTGACCTCCCTCGCGGGTCAGATGGTAGCTCTCTTCGCCGTTCGCCTGAACCTGAGTATCAAACAGCACGCCCTGATCGATTAGCCACTGAACGCAGGGTTTAGCGTTGCTCGCCACGAATGAGACCGCATGGCGATCGCAAAGACCCGCTCCGGCTATCAACGTATCCTCGATGTGCGATTCAACGCTATCGGTTTCATCAAATACGGCGGCAATACCGCCCTGAGCGTAGAAAGTAGAACCTTCACTGATAGGGCCTTTGCTGAGAACCGTGACCGCGCAGCGTTCCGCCAGGCGTAAGGCAAGGGATAATCCGGCAGCGCCGCTGCCAATAATCAGCACATCACAGGAGGAATCGGAAGTTGTTTTCATGGCCTTTGTTTAATTTACTAAACACAATAAGCGAACAATAGCACCAGCCAGCGAGAAATCGTACATTTTTTTTACTCAGCGTTGTGAGGACTAAACATAGCGGCGTAATGAGGCGGGCTGTAAATGGAAAAAAGGTTTTGCGAAGCGGCTCGTGAGCTTCAGATTTTATAGTGAAATAAAAGCCGGGTTACGTTACCCTTCTGGCGGGTCTTGCGCTTTTTCTTATTATCTTACATATCGTTTAGCAACCGGGACATATAATGAGAGATAACAATCCGTCAGCCGGTGCCGGACGAAAAACAAAGGCGTAACGGAACTTTATTGTTTTCAGACACTCCAACCCTCTGCTTGCTCACTTGATGCAGTAATTGGGTGGTGTTTTTGAATACGCATGGGAATTGGGTTTGGGGAGACATTACCTCGGATGAGCGAGCAGTTAACGGATCAGGTCCTCGTTGAACGGGTCCAGAAAGGAGATCAGAAAGCATTTAACCTGCTGGTGGTGCGCTATCAGCATAAGGTTGCAAGTCTGGTCTCCCGCTACGTGCCGCCGGGCGATATCGCTGACGTTGTTCAGGAATCGTTCGTTAAAGCATGGCGTGCGCTGGATTCTTTCCGGGGGGATAGCGCTTTTTACACCTGGTTATATCGCATCGCCGTAAACACGGCGAAGAATTATCTGGTTGCTCAGGGACGCCGTCCGCCATCCAGCGATGTTGATGCGAATGATGCTGAAAACTTCGAAAGTGGCGGGGCATTGAAAGAAATTTCGAACCCTGAGAACTTAATGTTGTCAGAAGAGCTGAGACAAATAGTTTTTCGTACCATTGAATCGCTTCCGGAAGATTTACGCATGGCAATTACCTTGCGGGAGCTGGATGGCATGAGCTATGAAGAAATAGCCGCCATCATGGATTGTCCGGTGGGCACAGTGCGTTCGCGCATCTTCCGGGCGCGAGAAGCTATTGATAATAAAGTTCAACCGCTAATCAGGCGTTGACGATAGCGGAATACTGGAAAAGGGTATCAGGCATGCAGAAAGAAAAACTTTCGGCCTTAATGGATGGTGAAACGCTGGATAACGAACTGCTCAACGAGCTGGAGCGTTCATCTGAAATGCAAAAAACCTGGGAGAGCTACCATCTCATCCGCGATACGCTGCGAGGCGATACGAGTGAGGTGCTCCATTTTGATATCTCAGCTCGCGTCATGGCCGCCATTGAAAACGAGCCCGTTCGTCAGACGGTTCCTCTAATTCCTGAATCTCAGCCCGCACCGCACCAGTGGCGTCAGATGCCTTTCTGGCAAAAAGTACGCCCGTGGGCCAGCTCGCTTACCCAGATGGGCGTTGCCGCGTGCGTATCCCTTGCTGTGATTGTCGGCGTTCAGCAGTATAATGGCCAGTCTGATTCATCCCAGCAGCCAGAGGCGCCGGTGTTTAACACCATGCCGATGATGGGTAAGGCCAGCCCGGTCAGCCTGGGCGTGCCGGCGGATGCTTCGGCAGGTAGCGGTCAGCAGGCTCAGGTGCAGGAACAGCGCCGCAGAATTAATGCTATGCTGCAGGACTATGAATTGCAGCGTCGCCTGCATGCGGAACAGCTTCAGTTTGGCCAGGCCCAGACTCAGCAAGCCGCTGTTCAGGTGCCGGGCTATCAAACTTTAGGAACACAATCGCAGTAATGAAGCAACTTTGGTGTGCCATGTCGCTCATGGCAGGCAGCCTGTTCTTCTCCGTCAACGCCTCGGCTGATACATCGTCCGGGGCGTTGTTGCAGCAGATGAACCTGGCCAGCCAGTCCCTTAATTACGAGCTCTCTTTCGTCAGCATCAACAAGCAGGGTGTTGAGTCGCTGCGTTATCGACACGCTAAACTAAACAATCGCACCCTGGCACAGCTGCTCCAGCTTGACGGGCCGCGTCGGGAGGTGGTGCTGCGCGGAACGGAAATCAGCTATTTTGAGCCCGGACTCGATCCTTTCACCCTGAACGGCGACTATATCGTTGATTCGCTGCCTTCATTGGTCTACTCCGACTTTAAACGTCTGTCATCCTATTACGACTTCATTTCCGTGGGGCGGACGCGTATTGCCGATCGTTTATGCGATGTTGTGCGCGTCGTGGCTCGCGATGGCACCCGCTATAGCTATATCGCATGGTTAGATGCTGAAACTAAGCTGCCTCTGCGCGTTGATCTGCTTGATCGCGACGGCGAAACGCTTGAGCAGTTCCGCGTCGTCTCGTTCAACGTTGGCGATAACGTTAGCGCCAGTATGGAAACCCTGTCTAAGGCCAACCTGCCTCCGCAGCTGTCGGTGCCGGAAGGGGGAAATAAGGCCAACTTTAACTGGGCGCCAACCTGGCTGCCGCAGGGCGTGGCCGAAGTCTCCAGCAGCCAGCGTCGTCTGCCCACTTTCGATGGCCCGGTAGAGTCCCGTTTGTATTCCGACGGGCTGTTTAGTTTCTCTGTCAATATCAATCGCGCCACGGCAAATAGCAGCGATCAGCTGCTGCGTACCGGCCGTCGTACCGTGGCGACTACCGTGCGTGATAACGCAGAGATAACCATCGTTGGCGAGCTGCCGCCGCAAACGGCGAAGCGTATTTCCGATAGTATTAAATTCAGGGCAGTACAATGATTAAAGAGTGGGCGACGGTCGTTTCCTGGCAAAATGGCGTTGCGCTGGTGCACTGCGATGTGAAAGCCTCCTGCAGCAGCTGTGCTTCTCGCGCCGGTTGCGGAAGCCGGGTGCTGAATAAGCTTGGGCCGCAAACCAGCCATACCCTTAGCGTCCCCTGCGAACAGCCGCTGTCGGCCGGGCAAAAAGTCGAACTGGGCATTGCCGAAAGCAGCCTGCTCGGGTCGGCGGTATTGGTTTATATGGCGCCGTTAGTCGGTTTGTTCGTGATGGCATCGATATTCCAGGTGCTGTTTGCCAACGACTTTGCCTCGCTTTGCGGGGCAATTTTGGGCGGCGTTGGCGGGTTTCTGGTCGCTCGCGGTCTTTCGCCTGGCTTAGCCTCCCGGCAGTCGTGGCAGCCGGTTATTATCAGCGTCGGTTTACCGCCAGATTTAGTCCGCATCGAGACGCCTTCCTCCCAGCTGGGTCAGTGATTTCACTGGCCCTTATCTTTATTTACAACTCCCGCAAGAACTCATCATTTACTCCGGTTATGCTAGCGGTAAGAGCATTTCCTGGTTTCGTGGATGTAGTGTAGAATGCGGCGTTTTCGGATTAAAAAACGTCAGGCACAGAACAGCGGCCTCATGATTCGCGTAAGGCATAATTAACTCTAAATATGAAGAATATACGTAACTTTTCAATCATCGCTCACATCGACCACGGTAAGTCGACATTGTCTGACCGTATTATCCAGATTTGCGGTGGCCTTTCCGATCGTGAAATGGCAGCCCAGGTTCTGGACTCCATGGATCTTGAACGTGAGCGCGGTATCACTATCAAGGCGCAGAGCGTCACCCTGGATTACAAAGCAACTGATGGCGAAACCTATCAGCTGAACTTTATCGACACCCCCGGCCACGTCGACTTCTCTTATGAAGTTTCTCGTTCGCTTGCCGCCTGTGAAGGCGCTTTGCTGGTGGTTGATGCCGGCCAGGGCGTCGAAGCCCAGACGCTGGCTAACTGCTATACGGCGATGGAAATGGACCTTGAAGTCGTACCGGTCCTGAACAAAATCGACCTGCCCGCAGCCGATCCGGAACGCGTAGCGGAAGAGATTGAAGACATCGTTGGTATTGATGCCACCGATGCGGTGCGCTGTTCAGCGAAGACCGGCGTTGGCGTACCGGACGTGCTGGAGCGCCTGGTGCGCGATATTCCGCCGCCGGAAGGCGATCCGGAAGCGCCGCTGCAGGCTCTGATTATCGACTCCTGGTTTGATAACTACCTCGGCGTCGTTTCTCTGGTGCGTATCAAAAACGGCACCATGCGCAAAGGCGATAAAATTAAGGTGATGAGTACCGGGCAGGTGTATAACGCCGATCGCCTGGGCATCTTCACGCCGAAGCAGGTGGACCGTACCGAGCTGAAATGCGGCGAGGTAGGCTGGCTGGTTTGCGCCATTAAAGACATCCTCGGCGCGCCGGTCGGCGATACGCTGACGCTTGCGCGCAACCCGGCAGATAAAGCGCTGCCCGGCTTTAAAAAGGTGAAACCGCAGGTCTATGCCGGCCTGTTCCCGGTCAGCTCCGATGATTATGAAAACTTCCGCGACGCGCTGGGCAAACTGAGCCTCAACGATGCCTCTCTGTTCTATGAGCCGGAAAGCTCTACGGCGCTGGGCTTCGGTTTCCGCTGCGGCTTCCTGGGACTTCTGCATATGGAGATCATCCAGGAGCGCCTGGAGCGTGAATACGATCTGGATCTGATCACCACGGCGCCGACGGTAGTCTATGAAGTCGAAACCACCTCGAAAGAGGTTATCTACGTCGACAGCCCGTCGAAGCTGCCGCCGCTGAACAATATTCAGGAGCTGCGCGAGCCGATCGCGGAGTGTCACATGCTGCTGCCGCAGGAGTTTTTGGGCAACGTCATCACCCTGTGTATCGAAAAACGCGGCGTACAGACCAACATGGTCTATCACGGCAATCAGGTTGCGCTGACTTATGAAATCCCGATGGCGGAAGTGGTGCTCGACTTCTTCGACCGACTGAAGTCTACCTCCCGCGGCTATGCGTCGCTGGACTACAACTTCAAGCGCTTCCAGGCTTCCAACATGGTGCGTGTGGATGTGTTGATTAACGGCGAGCGTGTGGATGCGCTGGCGCTGATTACGCATAACGACAATGCGCCGTACCGCGGCCGCGAACTGGTAGAGAAGATGAAAGAGCTGATCCCGCGTCAGCAGTTCGATATCGCTATCCAGGCTGCCATCGGCAACCATATTATTGCCCGCTCAACCGTCAAACAGCTGCGTAAAAACGTCCTGGCGAAATGCTATGGCGGCGACGTCAGCCGTAAGAAAAAGCTGCTGCAGAAGCAGAAAGACGGTAAGAAACGCATGAAGCAGGTCGGTAACGTTGAGCTTCCGCAGGAAGCGTTCCTCGCCATTCTGCACGTTGGTAAAGACGGCAAATAACCCTAAGGAGTTGGCATGGCGAACATGTTTGCCCTGATCCTGGTCATCGCTACTGTGGTGACGGGTCTGTTGTGGTGCCTGGATAAGTTTATCTTTGCGCCAAAACGTCGCGAAAGTCAGGCCGCTGCGCAGGCAGCGACCGGCGACCAGTTGGACAAGAAAACGCTGAAAAAGGTCGGCCCGAAACCGGGCTGGCTGGAAACCGGCGCGTCAATCTTCCCGGTACTGGCGATTGTGCTGGTGGTTCGCTCATTCATTTATGAGCCCTTCCAGATCCCCTCCGGCTCGATGATGCCGACGCTGCTGATCGGCGATTTTATTCTGGTTGAGAAGTTTGCCTACGGCATTAAAGATCCGATTTACCAGAAGACGCTGATCGAAACCGGACATCCGAAGCGCGGCGATATTGTCGTCTTTAAATATCCGCAAGATCCGCGCCTGGATTATATCAAGCGTGCGGTCGGTTTACCGGGTGATAAAGTGACTTACGATCCGATTGCCA
Organism: Klebsiella sp. CB_Kp196; assembly: GCF_040061575.1. NCBI lineage: Bacteria > Pseudomonadati > Pseudomonadota > Gammaproteobacteria > Enterobacterales > Enterobacteriaceae > Klebsiella > Klebsiella sp. CB_Kp196. The sequence continues at coordinate 102,821 of NZ_JBEAFH010000059.1, read as the reverse complement.
AGCAGGTCACTATCCAGCCGGGCTGTAGTTCTGGCCAGGCCTGCGGCAACGCGCTGCCGGTCACTTACTCCAACGTTGAGCCGAGCGATTTCGTACAGACCTTCTCCCGCAGCAACGGCGGCGAAGCGACCAGCGGTTTCTGGCAACTGCCGAAAGGCGAGACGAAAGCCGATGGCATCCGTCTGACCGAACGTAAAGAGACGCTGGGCGAAGTGACCCACCGTATATTGACCGTACCGATTGCTCAGGACCAGGTGGGGATGTATTACCATCAGTCCGGTCTGCCGCTGGCGACCTGGATTGTCCCGCCGGGGCAGTATTTTATGATGGGTGACAACCGCGATAACAGCGCCGATAGCCGTTATTGGGGCTTTGTGCCGGAAGCGAATCTGGTGGGTAAAGCAACCGCAATCTGGATGAGTTTCGAAAAACAGGAAGGCGAATGGCCTACCGGCGTACGTTTATCGCGTATCGGTAGTATCCAGTAAATTTTTCCTGCTTTATTCACGCTGCCGACGCAATAACGGCAGCGTGAATTATTTAAAATTTAAATCTATTCAAACTAACGACATCCCTTGTCGTTGCGTATAGAATATCCCCCCGAAGTTTTAGGTTGTCTCTCGTAAGATTGACACAGCACACGAAACCGCGTTGGTTTTTACTCAGGTCGGTTTCGTGTGCTGCATTTTTGACGCATTCATCTATTGGTAACGCATGAACCCCATCGTAATTAATCGGCTTCAACGGAAGCTGGGCTACACTTTTCATCATCAGGAGCTGTTGCAACAGGCATTAACTCACCGCAGTGCCAGCAGCAAACATAATGAGCGCCTGGAATTTTTAGGCGACTCAATATTGAGCTTTGTGATCGCGAACGCGCTCTATCATCGTTTCCCTCGGGTAGACGAAGGCGATATGAGCCGCATGCGCGCGACCCTGGTACGAGGCAACACGCTGGCAGAAATTGCCCGCGAGTTCGAATTAGGTGAATGTCTGCGTCTTGGGCCAGGTGAACTGAAAAGCGGGGGCTTTCGCCGTGAATCTATACTGGCGGACACCGTTGAAGCGTTAATCGGCGGGATTTTCCTCGACAGCGATATTCAGAACGTTGAGCGCCTTATTCTCTCCTGGTACCAGAGTCGTCTGGATGAAATCAGCCCGGGCGACAAGCAAAAAGATCCGAAGACGCGCTTGCAGGAGTATCTGCAGGGGCGCCATCTGCCGCTGCCGTCTTACCTGGTGGTACAGGTTCGCGGTGAAGCGCACGATCAGGAATTTACTATCCACTGCCAGGTTAGCGGCCTGAGTGAACCGGTGGTTGGCACGGGTTCTAGCCGTCGCAAGGCGGAGCAGGCTGCCGCCGAACAGGCGCTGAAAAAGCTGGAGCTGGAATGAGCGAAGAAAAGAACTACTGCGGATTTATTGCCATCGTTGGTCGTCCAAACGTGGGCAAATCCACATTGCTGAACAAGCTGCTCGGGCAGAAGATCTCGATCACTTCCCGAAAAGCGCAGACGACGCGTCACCGCATCGTTGGTATTCATACTGAAGGTCCGTATCAGGCGATCTACGTCGATACCCCGGGCCTGCATATGGAAGAAAAACGCGCGATTAACCGTCTGATGAACAAAGCGGCAAGCAGCTCCATTGGCGACGTTGAGCTGGTTATTTTCGTCGTTGAAGGTACCCGCTGGACGCCGGACGACGAGATGGTGCTCAACAAGCTGCGCGATGGCAAAGCGCCGGTGATTCTGGCGGTCAACAAAGTCGATAACGTACAGGAAAAAGCCGATCTTCTGCCGCACCTGCAGTTCCTTGGCAGCCAGATGAACTTCCTTGATATCGTACCGATTTCCGCGGAAACGGGGCTGAACGTTGATACCATCGCCGGTATCGTGCGTAAGCATCTGCCGGAAGCGATTCATCACTTCCCGGAAGATTACATCACCGACCGCTCTCAGCGCTTTATGGCTTCCGAGATCATTCGTGAAAAGCTGATGCGTTTCCTCGGCGCTGAACTGCCGTATTCCGTTACCGTGGAAATCGAACGTTTTGTAACCAACGAGCGCGGCGGCTACGATATCAACGGTCTGATTCTGGTTGAGCGTGAAGGGCAGAAGAAGATGGTGATTGGCAACAAAGGGGCCAAAATCAAAACCATCGGTATCGAAGCGCGTAAAGACATGCAGGATATGTTTGAAGCGCCGGTTCACCTCGAGCTGTGGGTGAAAGTGAAGTCCGGCTGGGCTGATGACGAACGCGCGCTGCGCAGTCTCGGTTACGGCGACGATCTCTAAGTTTGGATACTCTATGGCTTTCGAGGTGCAGGACAAAACACAACGTGTTTTGAACAGCGCTTGCGCTGGCTGCGAAGGAGCGAGGCCAGAGGCTGAGTCACGCGGCAAGACCGCGAGTCCCCGGGAGCTTACTTCAGTAAGTGACTGGGGTGAGTGGGCGCAGCCAACGCACCTGCGGCTTGAAAGACGACGAGTATGATGGAAGGCTGGCAACGCGCTTTCGTACTGCATAGCCGTCCCTGGAGCGAAACCAGCCTGATGCTGGACGTCTTCACGGAAGAATCCGGCCGCGTGCGCCTTGTGGCTAAAGGCGCACGTTCCAAACGTTCGAACCTCAAAGGCGCGCTTCAGCCTTTTACTCCCTTACTGCTTCGCTTTGGCGGGCGCGGCGAAGTCAAAACGCTGCGCAGCGCGGAAGCCGTCTCGCTGGCGCTCCCTCTCAGCGGCATCACGCTCTACAGCGGCCTTTACGTCAACGAACTTCTCTCTCGCGTGCTTGAGCATGAAACGCGCTTTTCCGAACTCTTCTTCGATTATTTGCACTGTATCCAGTCTCTGGCTGGCGCAAGCGGCTCGCCGGAACCGGCGCTACGGCGTTTTGAACTGGCGCTGCTGGGGCATCTGGGATATGGCGTGGATTTCCTGCACTGCGCCGGCAGCGGAGAAGCGGTTGACGACGCAATGACCTATCGCTACCGTGAAGAAAAAGGCTTTATCGCCAGCGTGGTTATTGATAACAACACCTTTACCGGGCACCATCTTAAGGCGCTGGCGAGCCGTGAATTTCCGGACAGCGATGCGCTGCGCGCGGCAAAGCGTTTCACCCGTATCGCCCTGAAGCCCTATCTGGGCGGGAAGCCGCTAAAAAGTCGCGAGCTTTTTCGTCAGTTTTTGCCCGCGCGGGCAGCGCGAGCCGATAAAACAAATAACGATTAACGAGGATTGTCATGGCTGAATTACTGTTGGGGGTCAATATTGACCACATTGCGACATTACGCAACGCTCGCGGTACCGCTTATCCGGATCCGGTCCAGGCGGCCTTTATCGCCGAGCAGGCCGGCGCTGACGGTATTACCGTCCATCTGCGCGAAGATCGTCGCCATATTACCGATCGCGATGTCCGTATTTTGCGCCAGACGCTGGATACCCGCATGAACCTTGAGATGGCGGTGACGGAAGAGATGCTGAAGATTGCCTGTGAGACTCAGCCCCATTTTTGCTGCCTGGTGCCCGAAAAACGTCAGGAAGTGACCACCGAAGGTGGACTGGACGTGGCGGGCCAGCTCGACAAAATGCGCGACGCCTGTAAACGCCTTGCCGATGCCGGTATCCTGGTTTCGCTGTTTATTGACGCGGACAACGCGCAAATTAAGGCGGCAGCGGACGTTGGCGCGCCTTATATCGAAATTCACACCGGATGCTATGCTGATGCGCAAACTGACGCTGAGCAGGCAAAAGAGCTGGAGCGTATTGCCAAAGCGGCGACCTATGCCGCCAGCCTGGGGCTGAAGGTTAATGCCGGTCACGGTTTGACCTACCATAACGTGAAGGCCATTGCCGCGCTGCCGGAAATGCACGAGCTGAACATCGGCCACGCGATTATTGGCCGTGCGGTGATGAGCGGCCTGAAAGAGGCGGTGGCGGACATGAAGCGCTTGATGCAGGAAGCGCGCGCCTGATGGCCATTCTCGGACTGGGTACTGATATTGTAGAAATTGCCCGTATTGAAGCGGTAATTGCCCGCAGCGGCGATCGTCTGGCGCGTCGCGTCCTGAGCGATAGCGAGTGGGCGATATGGGAACAGCATCAGCAGCCGGTCCGTTTTCTGGCCAAGCGTTTTGCCGTTAAAGAAGCGGCGGCCAAGGCGCTTGGTACCGGCATCCGCAATGGGCTGGCGTTTAATCAGTTTGAGGTTTACAACGACGAGCTGGGTAAGCCAAAGCTGCGATTGTGGGGCGAAGCGAAGAGTCTGGCCGAGCGCATGGGCGTAAGCAGCATTCACGTGACGCTGGCCGACGAGCGTCACTATGCCTGCGCCACGGTGATTATCGAAAGCTAGAGTGTTACAGGCCGGAGAGGTCGGTTAACGCCGCCATCCGGCAATATCACAGTTTGTCCGCGTGGTGCAGCAGGACAAACTTATCCCACAGCTGCTCTTCATTTTCGTTATGGGCCGGATCTTTCAGAATGGTATTTGGGATCGGGCACACCTTCTGGCAGGTCGGCGTATCATAGTGGCCAACGCATTCGGTGCAGCGATCGCTGTTAATTTCATAAATGCTATCACCCATGGATATCGCCTCATTCGGGCACTCCGGCTCGCACATATCGCAGTTGATGCATTTTTTGGTGATTAACAGCGCCATCAGGAAATTCTCAGAAACAACACAAACAGGGCGGGCATTATACGCCCATTTTTCGCCCGGGCCAGCTCTTTTCAACCGCGGTGCGACCATCCGCAGCGGAGAAATTTTGCCCGGCCTGAGCCAATAAGAGAGTGTGTGCTTTTGACAGCGGGCAGGGCACTCGGGGTTACACCAGCTTTTTCACCAGCGCTTCGCTATGGCGAATCCGCTCCGGAGCGTGCTCAAGATCCTGCTGCACCAGCCCCATAAACAGAAGATCGGTCAACATCATTTGCGCGCTGGTGGAGGAGATCGCGGCGCTACGCGTGGCCTGCTCTTCCGCAATGGTGTACAGGCACAGCGTCGCCTGCTGCTGAAGCGCGTTGGGGTTAAAGCCGGTGATCGCCAGGATCTGGCTTCCTACCCGCAGCGCTTCACCGGCCGCCATATTGATCTCGCGTCGTTCACCGGAATAGGAGATGGCCAGCAGCAGATCGTCCGGAGACATCGCCTGTACCGTCGCCAGCAGGGCGTGCATATCCTGTTCTGATACCGCGTTAATGCCGATTTTCATCAGCTTCCAGCTAAAGTTTCTCGCCACCAGGCCCGACGCGCCGATGCCGGTAATGATGACCCGACGGGCGTGGCGCAACAGCGTGACGGCTTCCAGCAGCTTCTCTTCGGTGTTGACGTCCAGCGAGGCGTGCATGGCCGCGACGTTATCCTTAATCAGCTTTTCGCCAACCAGGCGCAGGGGATCGTCGCCGCGAATCTGGTTATGCACCGGTACGGATTGCGGAGTCGGCGCGCTTGCCAGGGCTTCGCTCAACGCCAGCTTTAACGCCGGGAAGCCTTTGAACCCCATCTTCTGCGCAAATTTCACTACGCTTGACTGGCTGACGCCGGCTTCGCCCGCCAGCTGCTGCGAGCTGAGGTGGCGGGTTTGATCCGGTTGAGCCAGAATGAAATCGGCCAGTTTTTTATCGCTTGCGGCCAACGTCGGATAGCGCTGGCGAATACGGGTCAAACAGTTCATAGCGGCTCCGGAGGACAGCTTCACCCTCGGCTGAAAGAATTTTGTATTCGATTATAAGAGGATTATCGCGAATTAAAAATTCTGTGCCTAAGATTTCTCGGCAAAGACGTTTTCTTAATACGGATTCAACAGCAGCGTATGTTTTCGCTATTGGCGACGTAAGGCTGTTAAACTATTGGTTATCATGCGATCGTTCAGGGGAGTGGGTTTTGAATAGCAGCACGCGGAGAGTGGTTTTCTTTGATCTGGATGGAACCTTGCATCAGCAGGATATGTTCGGCAGCTTTTTGCGCTATGCCCTGCGCCATCAGCCGCTGAACGCGCTGCTGCTGCTTCCTTTATTGCCGGTTATCGCGGCCGGACTGATGTTATACGGTCGCGCCGCGCGCTGGCCGATGAGCCTGCTGCTCTGGGCATCAACCTTCGGACGCAGCGAGCAGCAGCTTAAACGCCTGGAGGCCAATTTTGTTCGCTGGTTTCGCCAGCACGTCACGGCATTCCCGGTTGTTCAGGCGCGGCTTAAACATTATCTGACCAGCACGGACGCTGACGTCTGGCTGATCACCGGTTCGCCGCAGTCGCTGGTTGAACAGGTCTATTTTGATACCGCCTGGCTGCCGCGGGTGAATCTGATCGCCAGCCGAATGGAGCGACGCTACGGCGGCTGGGGGTTAACCCTGCGCTGTCTCGGTAATGAAAAAGTGACGCAGCTGGAACAAAAGATCGGCGCACCGCTGCGCTTGTATAGCGGCTACAGCGACAGCGAGCAGGACAACCCGCTGCTCTCTTTTTGCCAGCACCGCTGGCGGGTAACGCCGCAGGGCGATCTTCAGCAGTTAGAATAGTGTGTAATACATAGCGCCCATGTATAATGCGCCCCGCTTTTCTGCAGGAGTGCCCGCTTTGTCTGACCATGAATTAAATGATGAATACTGGATGCGTCACGCCCTGACGCTGGCCAAACGCGCCTGGGAAGAGGGCGAGGTGCCGGTCGGCGCCGTGCTGGTGCATAATCATCAGGTCATCGGCGAGGGCTGGAACCGGCCCATCGGCCGCCACGATCCCACCGCGCACGCCGAGATTATGGCGCTGCGTCAGGGCGGGCTGGTGTTGCAAAACTATCGCCTGATTGACGCAACGCTGTACGTTACTCTCGAGCCCTGCGTGATGTGCGCCGGCGCAATGGTGCATAGCCGTATTTCCCGGCTGGTGTTTGGCGCCAGGGATGCGAAAACCGGCGCCGCAGGGTCGCTGATTGATGTGCTGCATCATCCGGGCATGAACCATCGGGTAGAAATAGCGGAAGGTGTTATGGCGGAGGCCTGTTCCGGCATGCTGAGCGATTTCTTCCGCTGGCGGCGGGAAGAGAAAAAAGCGCTAAAGCGAGCTGGCCAACAGGCGCAAGATTAATGCCCCATTCCGGGGATTTTTAATTTTGCGTTATCGACCAGCGTTTCGGCGCGAAAGTTAAAAAAGGACCTGGTGTACTGCTCTTCTTTATCCAGCTCATCCGGCATGACCGCCGGATAGTGTTCGCCTAAGGCCGCCATCTGCGCGTCTTTTTTCTCTTTTTCAGAGAGATAGCCCACGAGGCTAATATGATATTTGCGGATATTTTCGACGTAGGCGTAGGCTTCGTGCCCGCGTGCAAAGCCGTACTTCAGTCGGCTGTAGTAGTTTTTCTGGCTTAGCAGCGGCAGACGCTGCTTCACATCGGCCCAGCTATTCGGGTTGCCTTTCTGCTTTTTGGTCAGCGCCATCGCGTCAAGCATGTGCGCGTAGCCCATATTATAAGCCGCCAGCGCAAACCAGATGCGTTCGTCCTGTGGGACCGACTCCGGCACTTTATTCATCATGTCCTGTAAATAACGCATGCCGCCGTCGAGGCTTTGCTCGGCGTCGGTGCGATCGGTCAGGCCCAGGCTTTGCGCCGTATTGCGGGTCAACATCATTATCCCGCGAACGCCCGTCGGAGAGGTAGCCTGCGGATCCCAGTGCGATTCCTGCCATGAGATAGCCGCCAGCAGCCGCCAGTCTATCTGTCGGGCGTATTTTTCAAACATCGGCTGCAGGTCAGGTAGAACGCTCTCCACGGCGCGCAGGAAGGTGCGGGTGTCAACGTAGTCAAAATCGTTGCCGTGGCCGAGGTATTTCTCCTCCAGCCTCGCCAGGGTGCCATCTTCGTTAATGTTATTGAAGAAATCGAGCATTGCCGCCGGCAGGGAATTATCCTCACCTTTTTCGCTAAACCAGGTGACCGGCTGTTCGTCGCTGATATCGAGGGCGACGGCCAGCTCCGGGTGGACGCGCTGGAACAGACTGACGGCGACCGAATCAGCGACGGTATAGTCGAGTTTGCCATCGATAACCGCCTGCATCAGCGCCGTCGTGCCGCGCTTATCGTCCACGTGCCACTCAAGGTCGGGATATTTTTGCTTTTTCAATGCCTGGAGATCGTTAATCGCCACGTGCCCGGGAGCGATGGCCAGCTGCGCGGCGGTGATGTTTGCCAGGGTGCGCGGACGCAGGTTGCCTTTGCGATACACCAGCTGTTGCGAAACGGAATAGTAGGTCGGCCCGACCTGATAGTTTTTCACCCGCTCGGAGTTGTAGACCAGCCCGGCTGCCAGCATGTCGGCTTTGCCTTCATCGAGGTCGTCGAATAGCTGGCTGATATTCTGCCTGACGGTGACTTTGAGCTCGACGCCGAGGTAGTCGGCAAACTGCTGCGCCAGCTCATAATCAAAACCGTAGGTCTTGTCATTGATGGTCGCGAAGGTCATCGGCGAATTAATGGTGCTGATTCGCAGTTCTCCGCGCGCCATGATCCCCGCCACGCGGTTTTCTGGTTTTCCCATCCACGGGAGAGACGGCCACAGGGCAGCCGCCAGCAGGAGGGTCACAATGCCGATGAGCAGATAATTAATCTTTAGTTTTTTCAGATAGTTAATCTTCTGCAGCTTCGCGTTCCTCAGCAGATTATGACCAGAAAAAGTAAAAGGTTGTCCTGGAATGAGCGGCATTTTGCTTAAGAATGCGCCAGTTGGCAACTTATTCGCGAGATGAGTCACATTAATTGATAAACCCCGGCAATCATTTTATTTCTACGCAAACGGTTTCGTCGGGGCGCAGGATTCACTATAATGGCGCCCGTTTCCCCCCTGGCTCACCATGAAAGCTTCGAAGACGAGAGACTTATGATGGAAATTTTGCGTGGTTCACCTGCACTGTCGGCATTCCGTATCAATAAACTGCTGGCACGTTTCCAGGCGGCCAACCTTCCGGTCAGCACCCTTTATGCCGAGTACGTTCATTTTGCCGACCTCAGCGCCCCGCTCAGCGGCGACGATCGCGAGAGCCTGGCAAGATTGCTCAAGTATGGCCCGAACTTAAGCAGCCATACCCCGACCGGCAAGCTACTGCTCGTTACCCCCCGTCCCGGCACCATCTCTCCCTGGTCTTCTAAAGCTACCGACATCGCCCATAACTGCGGCCTGTCACAGGTTTTGCGCCTGGAGCGCGGCGTGGCGTATTACGTCGAAGCGAGCAGCCTGAATGACGAACAGTGGTCGCAGGTGGCGGCCGAACTGCATGACCGCATGATGGAAAGCGTCTTTGGCGCGCTGGAAGAGGGTGAAAAACTCTTCGCCCACCATCAGCCAACCCCGGTCACCAGCGTTGATCTGCTGGGCCTGGGCCGTCAGGCGCTGATTGACGCCAACCTCCGTCTGGGGCTGGCGCTGGCGGATGATGAAATCGACTATCTGCAGGATGCTTTCCAGAAGCTGGGTCGCAACCCGAACGATATCGAACTCTATATGTTCGCGCAGGCTAACTCCGAGCACTGCCGACACAAGATTTTTAACGCCGACTGGGTCATTGATGGCGAAAAGCAGCCGAAGTCGCTGTTCAAAATGATCAAAAACACCTTCGAGAAAACCCCGGACTACGTGCTGTCTGCTTATAAAGACAACGCCGCGGTAATGGAAGGTTCAGCCGTGGGGCGCTACTTCGCCGACCACGAAACCGGCCGCTACGACTTCCACCAGGAAGACGCGCATATTCTGATGAAGGTCGAAACCCATAACCACCCGACGGCGATCTCTCCGTGGCCGGGCGCGGCGACCGGTTCCGGCGGCGAAATTCGCGATGAAGGCGCCACCGGGCGCGGCGCGAAGCCGAAAGCGGGTCTGGTGGGCTTCTCGGTTTCCAACCTGCGTATTCCGGGGTTTGAGCAGCCGTGGGAAGAGGATTTCGGTAAGCCGGAGCGTATCGTCACCGCGCTGGATATCATGACCGAAGGCCCGCTGGGCGGCGCGGCGTTTAACAACGAATTTGGTCGTCCGGCGCTCAACGGTTACTTCCGTACCTATGAAGAGAAAGTGAGCAGCCACAACGGCGAAGAGCTGCGCGGCTATCACAAGCCCATTATGCTGGCGGGCGGTATCGGCAACATTCGCGGCGAACACGTGCAGAAGGGCGAGATCGTCGTCGGCGCGAAGCTGATTGTTCTCGGCGGTCCGGCGATGAACATCGGTCTTGGCGGCGGCGCGGCCTCTTCAATGGCTTCCGGCCAGTCCGATGCCGATCTCGATTTCGCCTCCGTACAGCGCGACAACCCGGAAATGGAACGTCGTTGCCAGGAAGTTATCGACCGCTGCTGGCAGCTGGGCGACGCTAACCCGATTCTGTTTATCCACGACGTCGGCGCCGGCGGTCTGTCGAACGCGATGCCTGAACTGGTCAGCGACGGCGGACGCGGCGGTAAATTCCAGCTGCGCGATATCCTCAGCGATGAGCCGGGCATGAGCCCGCTGGAGATCTGGTGTAACGAATCGCAGGAACGTTATGTGCTGGCGGTCGCGCCGGAGCAGCTGCCGCTGTTTGATGAGCTGTGCCGCCGCGAACGCGCGCCGTATGCGGTGATTGGCGAAGCGACCGAAGCGCTGCATCTGAGCCTCGACGATACTCATTTTGACGATCGCCCGATCGACCTGCCGCTTGACGTGCTGCTGGGCAAAACGCCGAAAATGACCCGCGACGTGCAGACGCTCAAAGCCCAGGGCCAGAGTCTGGAACGCCAGGGAATCACTATTGCCGATGCGGTGAATCGCGTGCTGCACCTGCCAACCGTGGCGGAGAAAACCTTCCTCGTCACCATCGGCGACCGTACCGTCACCGGTATGGTGGCGCGCGATCAGATGGTGGGTCCGTGGCAGATCCCGGTGGCTAACTGCGCGGTGACCACCGCCAGTCTCGACAGCTACTATGGCGAAGCCATGTCTATTGGCGAGCGCGCGCCGGTGGCGCTGCTGGACTTTGCCGCTTCCGCCCGTCTGGCGGTCGGCGAGGCGCTGACCAACATCGCGGCGACGCAGATTGGCGCGCTCAATCGCGTGAAGCTGTCGGCAAACTGGATGGCCGCAGCCGGTCACCCGGGCGAAGACGCCGGTTTATATGAAGCGGTAAAAGCGGTTGGCGAAGAGCTCTGTCCGGCCCTGGGACTGACCATTCCGGTGGGTAAAGACTCCATGTCGATGAAAACCCGCTGGCAGGAAGGCGCTGAACAGCGCGAGATGACCTCTCCGCTGTCGCTGGTGATTTCCGCCTTTGCCCGCGTGGAAGACGTACGCCGTACCGTCACCCCACAGCTCGCGACCGAAGACAACGCCCTGCTGCTGATTGATTTAGGCAAGGGGAACAATGCGCTGGGCGCGACCGCGCTGGCGCAGGTTTATCGTCAGCTTGGCGATGTGACCGCCGACGTGCGCGATGTCGCGCAGCTGAAAGGCTTCTGGGACGCAATGCAGGCGCTGGTGGCCAAAGGTAAGCTGCTGGCGTGGCACGACCGGTCTGACGGTGGCCTGCTGGTCACGCTGGCCGAGATGGCCTTTACCGGCCACTGCGGCGTCAAGGTTGATATCGCCGCGCTCGGCGAGGATCGTCTGGCCGCGCTGTTTAACGAGGAGCTTGGCGGGGTGATTCAGGTTCGTGCCGCCGACCGCCAGGCGGTGGAAGCGCTGCTGGCCGCTCATGGTCTGGCGGATTGCGTTCACTATCTTGGCCAGGCCACGACGGGCGATCGCTTTGTCATCGAGGCCGACGGTCATCCGGTATTCAGCGAAAGCCGCACAACGCTGCGCATGTGGTGGGCAGAAACCACCTGGCAAATGCAGCGTCTGCGCGATAACCCGGAGTGCGCCGACCAGGAGCACGAGGCGAAAGCCAACGATGCCGATCCGGGCCTTAACGTGAAGCTCTCCTTCGATATCAATGAGGATATCGCTGCGCCTTATATTGCCACCGGCGCGCGTCCGAAGGTTGCGGTGCTGCGCGAGCAGGGCGTGAACTCCCATGTCGAAATGGCCGCGGCGTTTCATCGCGCGGGCTTTGATGCCATCGACGTGCACATGAGCGACCTGCTGGCGGGGCGTACCGGTCTTGCTGACTTCCAGGCGCTGGTGGCCTGCGGCGGCTTCTCCTACGGTGACGTTTTAGGCGCGGGTGAGGGCTGGGCGAAATCGATCCTGTTCAATGAGCGGGTTCGCGACGAATTTGCCACCTTCTTCCATCGTCCGCAAACCCTGGCGCTGGGCGTATGCAACGGCTGCCAGATGATGTCTAACCTGCGCGAGCTGATCCCGGGCAGCGAGCTGTGGCCGCGCTTTGTGCGTAACCAGTCGGACCGCTTTGAAGCGCGCTTCAGCCTGGTTGAAGTGACCCAGAGCCCGTCGCTGCTGCTGCAGGGGATGGTGGGGTCAATGATGCCGATTGCCGTATCTCACGGTGAAGGACAGGTGGAAGTCCGCGATGGCGCGCATCTGGCGCAGCTGGAAAGCAAAGGCCTGGTGGCGCTGCGCTTTGTCGACAACGTCGGTAAGGTGACGGAAAACTATCCGGCTAACCCGAACGGTTCGCCGAACGGTATCACCGCGGTGACCAGCGAAAGCGGGCGCGCGACCATCATGATGCCGCACCCGGAACGCGTGTTCCGCACCGTGTCGAACTCCTGGCATCCGGAAAACTGGGGCGAAGACAGCCCGTGGATGCGTATTTTCCGCAACGCGCGTAAACAGCTGGGCTAAAACCGCTCACAAATCGCATTAAGCCTCCTGCCCGCGCAGGGGGCTTTTTTATTGGTGAGGCGTATCGACAGCAGGTGTCGGGGATCGCCGACAAACGCGCTATAGCAGTGTCGTCAAAAGGTGACACTTAACATATTGATTTATAATAGCATTGCTAAACCATTCATCCGGTGTTGCTAATCAGCGACACTTTGCGCATAAACCGACCATCATCATTCATGTCCATGAATAGTAAAAAGGTATTATATTTCATTGTGTTAATAAAATGTTTTGAGATGTGGCATAGTTCGTGCATAATTATAACCAGTGGCTCATTCACCTTCTTATGTCAGCCCCTTCGGGACGCGCTACATAAACTTCGAATGACGCACAAACAGGTGCCTGCCGTCCAACTCCTGATAACAGCTCTGCTTTATCAGTCATCGGGCGAAACGTCGAGTAAGGCACCGCCTCATTTCTTAATAAAGCCAGGCTCCTGTAGCCTGGCTTTATTATTTCCGGCGTAGATGTTTATTGCGTCCTCGGTTAGCATCGTCATGAGCTAATGATTGAGACCCTATCCGTGAAGCGACTCTCCCTTTTCCCCCGTTCGCTGCGCCAGCTGGTCACGCTATCCTTCGTGCTGATCCTGCTGCCGCTGCTGGTGCTGGCATGGCAGGCGTGGCAAAGCCTCAACGCGCTGAGCGCGCAGGCGGCGCATATCAACCGTACTACCCTTATCGACGCCCGCCGCAGCGAAGCGATGATTAACGCATCGCTGGAGATGGAACGTAGCTACCGTCAGTACTGCGTGCTGGACGATCCGACGCTGGCGCGGGTCTACCAGAATCAGCGCCAACGCTACAGCGAAATGCTTGATGCTCACGCGGGCGTCCTGCCCGATGAGAAAATCTGGCAGGCGCTGCGTCAGGATCTCGACGATCTGGCCGAGCTACAGTGTAAAAATAGCGGTCCGGCGGCGAAGTCAGCCGCCAGCCTGGAAGCGTTTGCCTCGGCCAATAGCGACATGGTGCAGGCAACCCGAACGGTGGTCTATTCGCGCGGGCAGCAGCTGCAGCAGGAAATCGCCGAGCGCGGGCAGTTCTTCGGCTGGCAGGCGCTGGTGCTGTTCCTGCTCAGCCTGGCGCTGGTGCTGCTGTTCACCCGCATGATTATCGGCCCGGTGAAGGGCATTGAGAGAATGATCAACCGACTGGGGGAGGGGAAGTCGCTGGACGACGCCGCGCTGTTTACCGGTCCGCGCGAGCTGCGCTCCGTTGGTAAACGCATTATCTGGCTGAGCGAACGCCTTGCCTGGCTGGAATCCCAGCGGCATCAGTTTCTGCGCCATCTTTCTCATGAGCTGAAAACGCCGCTGGCCAGCATGCGCGAAGGGACGGAGCTGCTTGCCGACCGGGTGGCCGGGCCGCTGACGCCCGAGCAGCAGGAGATCGTTGAAATTCTCGATAACAGCAGCCGCAACCTGCAAAAGCTGATCGAGCAGCTGCTGGATTACAACCGTAAACAGGCCGATGGCCCGATTGCGCGCGAGACGGTAAACCTGGCCGAACTGGTGGAAAATGTGGTTTCTGCCCATAGCCTGCCGGCAAGAGCTAAAATGATGCATACCGAACTGTTGCTCAGCGAGCGTTTATGCGAAGCGGAGCCCGCTCTGCTGGTGAGCGTCCTGGATAATCTCTACTCCAATGCGGTGCACTATGGTGCTGAATCCGGTAACATTCGCATTCATAGCTATCGGCACGGCGAGCAGGTGCGCATTGACGTCATTAACGACGGCGAGCCGATCCCGCCCGCAGAGAGAAACATGATTTTTGAGCCTTTTTATCAGGGAAGCCACCAGCGTAAAGGGGCGGTAAAAGGCAGCGGTCTGGGGCTGAGCATTGCCCGCGACTGCGTACGGCAAATGCAGGGCGAGCTGAGCCTGGTTGATGATAAATCAGGGCTAATCTGTTTTCGTATCACGCTCCCCGTCGCCGAGTCTGGACAAAATAACGTATAACTATCGGGTGAATATGTCCCACTTCTTCGCACTTGTCCGTCCCCTCAGGGGATGGCTGCTGTCAGGCATGTCCTGCCTGGCGCTGGCGGGATGTTCCGCCTCTACATCACCACACGCCGCGGATGGCAAAACGCTCTCCGCGCTGCCGCAGCATCAGGTCGCCGATTTTCTTTCGGTGGAGTGCGCCGACATCTGGAGCCTGCAAAGCGAGGCCAGTGATAAAAACCCGCTTTACTGGCTGCGGGGAATTGACTGCGCGGATCGCCTTGCTCCGGTACAGGCGCGGGCTGAAGCCCGGCAGCACGATGCCAACAGCTGGCAGGATGCCTTTAAACGCGGCATTTTACTGGCCGATGCCAAAATTACGCCCAACGAACGTCGCGATCTGGTGGCCAGTCTGGATGCCTTCAGCCCGCAAATCGCCGCCCAGGTTCGCCCGCTTTATCAGCTCTGGCGCGATGCCCAGGGCCGGCAGCTTCAGCTGATTGAGGAGCGCTCCCGCTACGCCAAATTGCAGCAGTCAAGCGATGCGGAGCTGGAGACGCTGCGTCAGCAGGAAATTGAACTTCGCAGTCAGCTCGAACTGACGACCCGCAAGCTGGAGAATCTCACCGACATCGAGCGCCAGCTCTCCAGCCGTAAACCCGGCGGGAACTTCAGCCCGGACGCCGGGCACGGCGGCGAGAAGGTCCCGGAGGTGATTCATGACGATCCGTAAACCCGCCCGCCTGCTGCTGGTGGACGACGATCCGGGGCTGCTGAAGCTGCTGGGCATGCGTCTTGTCAGCGAAGGATACAGCGTACTGACCGCCGAGAGCGGGCCGGAGGCCCTGCGCACCCTGAGCCGCGACAAAGTCGACCTGGTGGTCAGCGACCTGCGGATGGACGAGATGGACGGCCTCCAGCTGTTCAGCGAAATCCAGAAGGTTCAGCCGGGAATGCCGGTGATCATTCTCACCGCGCACGGTTCCATTCCGGACGCCGTTGCCGCGACCCAGCAGGGCGTATTTAGCTTTCTCACCAAGCCGGTGGATAAAGACGCTCTGTATAAAGCGATTGATGACGCGCTGGAGCAGAGCGCGCCCACCACCGATGAGCGCTGGCGCCAGGCGATTGTGACCCGCAGCCCGCTGATGGAGCGTCTGCTGGAGCAGGCCGGGATGGTGGCGCAGTCGGACGTCAGCGTACTGATTAACGGCCAGAGCGGTACCGGCAAGGAGATTGTCGCCCAGGCAATTCATAACGCCAGCCCGCGCCGCGATAAACCTTTTGTCGCCATTAACTGCGGCGCGCTTCCCGAGCAGCTGCTGGAGTCAGAGCTGTTTGGCCACGCCCGCGGCGCTTTTACCGGCGCGGTCAGCAATCGCGAGGGGCTATTCCAGGCTGCAGAAGGCGGGACCCTGTTTCTTGATGAAATCGGCGATATGCCGGTGGCGCTGCAGGTTAAACTGCTGCGCGTCCTGCAGGAGCGTAAAGTGCGCCCGCTGGGCAGCAACCGCGATATCGACATTGATGTGCGGATTATTTCTGCGACCCATCGCGACCTGCCGAAGGCCATGGCGCGCGGCGAGTTTCGCGAAGATCTGTTTTATCGTCTCAACGTGGTGAATCTGAAAATCCCGCCGCTGGCCGAGCGTACGGAAGATATTCCGCTGCTGGCGAACCATCTGCTGCGCCAGTCCGCCGATCGCCACAAACCCTTTGTTCGCGCGTTCTCCACCGATGCGATGAAGCGGCTGATGGCCGCAAAATGGCCGGGCAACGTGCGCCAGCTGGTGAACGTGATTGAGCAGTGCGTGGCGCTAACCTCTTCGCCGGTCATTAGCGACGCCCTGGTGGAGCAGGCGCTGGAAGGGGAAAACACCGCGCTGCCGACCTTTGTTGAGGCGCGGAATCAGTTTGAGCTCAATTACCTGCGCAAGCTGCTGCAAATCACTAAAGGCAACGTCACGCATGCGGCGCGGATGGCGGGGCGCAACCGCACCGAATTTTATAAGCTGCTGTCGCGCCACGAGCTCGACGCTAACGACTTTAAAGAGTAGCTCCGCGTGATGACGCAAGTTATGATACGGTTAGCAACCGGTTACGCGACTAAAACAGGAACACCATGAAAAAGATTGATGCGATTATTAAACCCTTCAAACTGGATGACGTGCGTGAAGCGCTGGCCGAAGTCGGCATCACCGGGATGACGGTAACGGAAGTGAAAGGTTTTGGCCGCCAGAAGGGGCATACCGAGCTGTATCGCGGCGCGGAGTATATGGTCGATTTTCTGCCGAAAGTGAAAATCGAAATCGTTGTCACCGATGATATCGTCGATACCTGCGTGGATACCATTATCCGTACGGCGCAGACCGGCAAAATCGGCGACGGTAAGATCTTTGTTTTCGATGTCGCGCGCGTGATTCGTATCCGCACCGGCGAAGAAGACGACGCGGCGATTTAAGCTGACAAACCGAATGGCGGCCCGATAATTTCCGGGCCGCCTGCATCCATCGCTCTGTTTACAGCACCTTGTGCGGGCCGAAGCACTCGTAATGAATGTTGCCGCTGCTCACGCCCAGATCTACCAGCTGCTTCGCGGCAAACTGCATAAACGCCACCGGGCCGCAGAGATAGAACTGCATCTGCGGGTCGCCGATCTTGTCGGCCAGGGCCGATAAATCCATCAAACCTTCGCTGTCAAACGCGCCGGCGTCACGGTCCGTTTCGCTCGGGCTGCGGTACCAGACGTGAGAAGTAAACTTCGTCAGGGTTTCACCCAGCGCTTTCACTTCCTCCGCGAAGGCGTGCACGTCGCCATTCTCTGCCGCGTGGAACCAGTTCACCTGCGCCGGATGCTGTGCTTTTGCCAGCGTGTCCAGCATCGCCAGCATCGGCGTCTGACCGACGCCGCCGGAGAGCAGCGTGACCGGCGTTTCCGGCGCCACGTTGAGGAAAAAATCGCCGGCCGGCGCGGCCAGGTAAATCACGTCGCCTTCTTTCGCAGAATCATGCAGCCAGTTTGAAACCTGGCCGCCGTTTTCACGCTTAACCGCAATGCGATAGCCTTTGCCGTCGGGTTTGCGGGTCAAAGAGTACTGACGAATTTCCTGATGCGGAAAGCCTTCCGGCTTCAGCCAGACCGCCAGGTACTGGCCCGGATGGTATTCAGCGACCGCGCCGCCGTCGACCGGCTCAAACTCAAAGCTGGTAATCAGCGCGCTGCGCGGCGTTTTTCTGACGATGCGGAACGCGCGGGTGCCTTCCCAGCCGCCGGTTTTACTGGCGCTTTCGCTGTAGATTTGCGCTTCACGATTAATAAAGACGTTGGCCAGCACGCCGTAGGCCTTGCCCCAGGCATCCAGCACTTCCTGACCCGGGCTGAACATCTCGTCAAGGGTGGCCAGCAGGTGGGTGCCGACAATATTGTACTGCTCGGGCTGGATCTGGAAGCTGGTGTGCTTCTGGGCGATTTTTTCCACCGCCGGCAGCAGGGCGGGCAGGTTCTCAAGATTGCTGGCATAGGCGGCAATGGCGTTGAACAGCGCCTCGCGCTGGTCGCCGTTGCGCTGATTACTCATATTAAAGATTTCTTTGAGTTCGGGATTATGAGTAAACATGCGGTCGTAAAAATGGGCGGTCAGTTTCGGACCGGTTTCAACCAGCAGAGGGATGGTGGCTTTCACCGTAGCGATGGTTTGCGCGTCGAGCATAGCAGCTTCCTTTATAGGTTATCTTAATGATGCATATTAAATGCATCTTATAAAAATAACCCTGCTTTGTAAATGGTTCTTTAACACTTTGCCGTAAGGCAGTTACAACATGAATTATTTGCATCACAAACCTGAAAAGAAATCCGTTGATAATCGAAGGTGCTTTATTGCTCAAAGCCTTGTGTAACGCCGAGCCAATCGTTTGCGTAAAATCCTTTGTCAAGACCTGTTATCGCAGAATGATTCAGTTATACTGTGGGCCGTTGTCCAGGTGGACCGCCTTTTTAGGCCGAAATTTTATTGTTAGCTGAGTCAGGAGATGCGGATGTTAAAGCGTGAAATGAACATTGCCGATTATGATGCCGAACTGTGGCAGGCTATGGAGCAAGAAAAAGTACGTCAGGAAGAGCACATCGAACTGATCGCCTCCGAAAACTACACCAGCCCGCGCGTTATGCAGGCGCAGGGCTCTCAGCTGACCAACAAATACGCTGAAGGATATCCGGGCAAGCGCTACTACGGCGGCTGTGAATACGTCGATATCGTAGAGCAGCTGGCTATCGATCGCGCCAAAGAGCTGTTCGGCGCTGACTACGCTAACGTGCAGCCGCACTCCGGCTCCCAGGCTAACTTCGCGGTCTATACCGCTCTGCTGCAGCCGGGCGATACCGTTCTGGGTATGAACCTGGCGCAGGGTGGTCACCTGACTCACGGCTCCCCGGTCAACTTCTCCGGCAAACTGTACAACATCATTCCTTACGGCATCGATGAGTCCGGTAAAATTGACTATGAAGACATGGCTAAGCAGGCTCAGGAACATAAACCGAAGATGATTATCGGTGGTTTCTCCGCTTATTCCGGCGTGGTTGACTGGGCAAAAATGCGCGAAATCGCTGACAGCATCGGCGCATACCTGTTCGTCGACATGGCCCACGTTGCCGGTTTGATCGCCGCTGGCGTTTACCCGAACCCGGTTCCGCATGCCCACGTCGTGACCACCACTACCCACAAGACCCTGGCCGGTCCGCGCGGCGGCCTGATCCTGGCGAAAGGCGGCAGCGAAGAGCTGTACAAAAAACTGAACTCTGCCGTATTCCCGAGCGCCCAGGGCGGCCCGCTGATGCACGTTATCGCGGCGAAAGCCGTTGCGCTGAAAGAAGCGATGGAGCCGGAGTTCAAAGTTTACCAGCAGCAGGTAGCGAAAAACGCGAAGGCAATGGTAGAAGTGTTCCTGAACCGCGGCTACAAAGTGGTTTCCGGCGGTACTGAAAACCACCTGTTCCTGCTGGATCTGGTCGATAAAAACCTGACCGGTAAAGAAGCGGACGCTGCGCTGGGCCGTGCTAATATCACCGTCAACAAAAACAGCGTGCCGAACGATCCGAAGAGCCCGTTTGTGACCTCCGGCATCCGTATCGGTTCTCCGGCGGTCACCCGTCGCGGCTTTAAAGAAGCGGAAGTGAAAGAGCTGGCCGGCTGGATGTGCGACGTGCTGGACAACATCAATGACGAAGCGGTCATTGAGCGCGTGAAGGGTAAAGTGCTGGATATCTGCGCACGCTTCCCGGTTTATGCGTAAGCGTTAGCGTTGACATCAAAAAGGCCGCTGATGCGGCCTTTTTTGCGTTTGTTGATTAGCGGCGGTCGAGCGAAATCGCCCCGGGACCGGTTATCGCCAGCAGCAGGAAGGCGCCGGCAATACTGATGTTTTTCCAGAAGTTAATCATGTTCGGCAGAACCGCATCGCCGGTCATATTCCAGTAGTGATGGCCAATCACCGCGGTACCGAGGGTATAAAAAATAAAGATCACCGCCAGCGGGCGGGTGAAAAAGCCCAGCACAATTAAAATGGCCGCCGGCACTTCCATAATAATGGCAATGATGGCCGCAAGCGTTGGCATCGGCGCGCCGGAGGAGGCCATGTACTGCACCGTGCCGCTAAAGCCGAGCAGCTTGGGATAGCCGAAAAGAATAAACAGCACCACCACCGCGATACGCGCAATCAGCAGCAGCAGAGAGCGGGAGGAGCCAAAGTCAAAATAGCGTAGAGTGTTCATAATCAGCTCGTTATGAGAGACGTGTGATTTAAACGTAATACACAAATTTGCGCTCCGCCACGTCCGCTGACGATTAACGCAGCGTTTGCAGCTGTTCCTCCACGTACAGATAACCGATCCCCATCAGCTGCTGGGCGCGGGTCAGTTTGCCAAAGCCGATTTGAGTGGCGTGCGCTCGCGGCGTATCGCCGTGGTCAAAGGGATTAAAGCCGGTTTGTTTAACGATACTTTCCAGCCATTGTTCGCCAAAGGCGCAGCTGCGTCCGTATAGCCAGATCTGATTAATATTCAAAATATTTAAGAAATTATAAAGGCTTAAGCCAATGGCGTTGGCCGCGCTATCAACCCATGCGCGAATATGCACGTCTCCCTGTTCCCAGGCTTCAATGAGCGATGCCGTGGTTAATTGCTCGGGAGAGCGCTGCGCTTCCGGCTGCGTTTTGAGCCACATCCGCGCCTGCTTTTTCAACGCGCTGAGGGACGCTACGGTTTCGAGGCAACCGTATCTCCCGCAGTCGCAGGCCTTGCCGTCAGGATTCACAATCGTGTGTCCTATCTGCCCGCTGCCGTAGAGGCTTCCTCGATAAATCTGATCGTTAATCACAAATGACGAGCCGATACCGTAATCGACGTTAATCACGCAAAAATCCAGCTGTATACCCTGATGCTGCCACTTCTCCGCCAGCGCCAGCATCACGCAGTCATTATCCACCCGCACCTGCACGCCGAGCTGTTCCTCCAGCAGATACTTTATTTCAATCGGCGTTTTCCAGCGCGCCTGGGGCATGGTTTGTGACACCCCGTTTACCGGATCAACCTGCCCATGAACGCCAAGCGCGAGATTGATGCTGTGCTGCGGGTAGCGGCGGTGTATACGTCGCCAGCATTCCACGATGGCCTCCAGAAGGGCCTGCGGCGTGGGGGCATCGATGGGCAAATGCTGGTGGCCGTCAACCGCCAGCAGTCGGGCATCGGCAAGCTGATACTCAATGCTGGTCGGCGTGATATTCATGCATAGCGTCCAGGCACCGTGTTCGGGGATCTGGTAGCTTCCGCTGTTCACGCCGCGCTTGCTCATTTTTTCCGTGGAATGGCCGATCAATCCCTCGCTAAGCAGTTCGGCAAGAATGTTGCTCACAGCCGGAATAGAGAGCCCGGTGAGCTGGGAAAGCTGGGATTTACTGAGCTGTTTCTCCCGCCAGAGGTGGGAGAGAAAAATAGATTTGTTGGCCTGCCTGACCCGGGCGTTATTCAAACCGGTGCGCTGCATACACTTAACTCCCTTAACTATATTGCGTGAGCGTTGCGCATTTTAGCAGCTAAATGGCGATATAAACTCCTCCTATAGCAAGTTTTACTTTATTTCGTTTAGTGGAGGCGTCATGTACGGTTCGGTTAAGGTCTGGCAGGAAACAATTACATTACCTACGTGGACGACGGGGGCGGAGGATCCGAACCCCATGTTTCTGGAAAAGCGCGTTTATCAGGGTTCCTCCGGCAACGTCTATCCCTACGGCGTGATAGATACCCTGACCGGCGAGCGTGAAATGCGCGATTATCAGGCAGTATGGATGGAGAATGATTTCATTCGTATCATGCTGCTGCCGGAGCTTGGCGGACGTATTCACCGGGCGTATGACAAAGTCAAACTGCGCGATTTTGTCTATTACAATGAAGTCGTTAAGCCCGCCCTGGTAGGGCTACTGGGGCCCTGGATCTCCGGCGGTATCGAGTTCAACTGGCCGCAGCATCACCGCCCGACGACCTTTATGCCGGTCGATTTTTCGATCCAGCGCGGGGAAAACGGCGTGCAGACCGTATGGATGGGGGAAGCGGAGCCCATGCGCGGTTTGCAGGTCATGACCGGGTTTACTCTCTATCCTGACCGCGCGCTGATTGAAATCACCGGTAAGGTTTTTAATGGTAACGCAACGCCGCGTCATTTCCTGTGGTGGGCCAACCCGGCGGTCAAAGGCGGCGATGCTCACCAGAGCGTGTTTCCACCCGACGTCACCGCCGTATTCGATCACGGCAAGCGCGATGTTTCCGCTTTTCCCATCGCCACCGGCACCTACTACAAAGTGGACTATTCTGCGGGCGTCGATATCTCCCGGTATAAAAACGTTCCGGTACCCACCTCGTATATGGCGGAGAAATCGGACTACGACTTTGTCGGCGCTTATCACCACGACGAGCGCGGTGGGCTGCTGCATGTTGCCGACCATCACGTCTCGCCGGGCAAAAAACAGTGGAGCTGGGGCTATGGCGACTTTGGCCAGGCGTGGGACCGCAATCTGACCGACGAAAATGGCCCCTATATCGAGTTGATGACCGGCGTCTACACCGATAACCAGCCTGACTTTACCTGGCTTGCGCCTTATGAAGAGAAGGTGTTTGTGCAAAACTTCCTTCCCTACAGCGAGCTGGGGATGGTGCAAAATGCCAATACGCAGCTGGCGCTGAAGCTGGTTCGTGAGACGGAGCAGCTGCAGCTCGGCGTTTACGCCATTGCGCCGCTGGAAAATATTGTTGTTGAACTCAGCGCGGAAAAGCAGCCGCTGTATGAAACTCAGCTTACGCTGAAGCCCGGCGAGAGCTGGCAGCATACGCTGCCGGAAAATGACGCCCGGCGCTTAACCATTAAGGTGAAAACCGCAGACAACCAGCCGCTGCTGGATTATCAGGAACATATTACTCAGCAGACGCCCCTGCCCGAACCTGCCTGCGCGCCGGCGATGCCGGAAGAGATTCACAACGGCGATGAGCTCTATTTTATCGGCCAGCATCTTGAACAATACAATCATGCAAGCCGCTATGCCGCGGATTACTATCGCCGGGCGATAGCCCTCGATCCGCAGGATTACCGCAATAATGTTGCCCTCGGGACGCTGGCGTTTAATTGCGCCGACTGGGGGCTGGCGGAGCAATGTGCCCGGGCCGCGCTACTTCGCGCCCATCGTCTGAATAAAAATCCGCGCGATGGCGAAGCCAGCATGCTGCTTGGCAGCGCGCTGGAAAGGCAGGGCGATGAAGCTGGAGCATGGGATTGCTATTACAAAGCGTCCTGGAGCGGTAACTGCCGCGATGCCGCCTGGTGGGCGCTGGCAAGGCTGGCGATGAAGCGTGGCGATACCGCCGACGCGCTGGAAAAGGTCAACACCAGCCTGCAGTTTAACGCCAGCAACCATCTGGCTATGGGGCTGAAAGCGCTGGCGTTAGCGAACAGCGGGCGGACGAAAGAGGCACAGGCGTATATTGTCGTCTGCCTCGAACAATACCCGTTGAGCTATCCGCTGCACTGCGCGCGCTGGATGATTGCGCCGGGCGATGAGTCGCGCGCGGGCCTGCTGCGCGTAACGGGGCGCAGAGGGATCAACGGCAGCCTGCTGGCGGGCTGGCTGCTCTCCATCGGTCAGAAGCAGGCGGCGAAGGAGGTGCTTGAGGTTCTGGATTGCCAGGAGGCGCTGCCGATGCTGTGGCGCGCCTCGTTAAGCGATGATGCGAATAAACGGCAACGGTTAATTGCCGAAGCCGAGTGCTGCCATGCGCGAAAAGTGCGTTTCCCCAATACGCTCGATGAAGTCCAGATGCTGCAAACCCTGAGCGATAGCGCTTTTGCCCGCTATCTGCTCGGTTGCTTCTGGTACAGCAAACGTCGCTATGAAGAGGCGGTAAGCTGCTGGCGCGAGACGCTGGAAAAATCTCCCGACTATGCGCCCGCTCATCGTCTGCTGGGGGTCTACGCCTGGAACAAACAACAGGATGCCGCGCAGGCGCTGGCTTATCTGCAGCGGGCCGTAGAGCTTGAGCCCGAAAACGCGCGCTTCCTCTTTGAGCTTGATTTCCTGAAAAAATCACTGGGTACGCCGGTAAACGAACGACTGGAAACGCTGGCGGCGCGCAAAGCGGTGGTGCTGAAACGGGATGACCTGACCGCTGAGCTGTTAAGCCTGTGGAACGCGGCCGGCCATTATGCCGATGCCGCCGCTATTCTCGGTACGCGCGTATTTCATCCCTGGGAAGGCGGGGAGGGGAAAGTTACCGGCCAGTATTTGCTCAATCAGCTCCATCGCGCTTTACAGTTGATCGAACGTAAGGCGTTCACGCAGGCCGCTCGCTGCCTGAATGAAGCGTTACGCTATCCCGATAACCTGGGAGAGGGGCGGCTGCCCGGGCAGACGGACAACGATATCTGGTATTTGCTGGGCTATTGCGCGGAACAGACTGGGGATGCGCACCGGGCAGCGGAATATTACCAGCTTGCCCTGCAAGGGGGCTCAACGCTGGACGCCGGGCGTTACTACAACGATCAGCCCGCCGATTACCTTTTCTGGCAGGGCATCGCGCTGCGTAAGAGCGGTAATCCGGCGCAGGCCGAGCAGCACTTCCAGAATTTTATCGCCTGGGCCAGGCAGCATCGGGATGACGTTCCGCAAGCCGACTTTTTTGCCGTCTCTCTCCCGGATCTGGTGGTGCTCGATGTTTCAGCGCAGCAGCAGCATCAGCAGCACTGTTTGTTTATTGAAGCGCTGGGCCATCTGGGGCTGGGCAACGTATCCGCCAGCCAGCAGGCGATGCAGCGGCTGCTGCAGCTGAACCCGGCTCATGATAAGGCGCATCTGATTCGTCATGCCCTGCAAAGCGGCATGTTTTCCTGAACCTGAAACGGGCGGGCCTGGCCCGCCTGAACCCTACTGTTCCCTGCGTTTCCCTTATAGAGGAATCATTATGAATAACGCGCAGACACATCTGAAAATGGGCTACGTCTGGACTATCTGTCTGGTCGCCGCCTGCGGTGGTTTACTCTTTGGCTATGACTGGGTGGTGATTGGCGGCGCAAAGCCGTTTTATGAAGCCTGGTTTTCCATTACCGACCCGGCGCAGTCCGGCTGGGCAATGAGCTCAGCGCTGGTGGGCTGCGTTTTCGGCGCATTAATCTCGGGATGGTGCGCCGATAAACTGGGGCGCAAGCTGCCCTTAATACTTTCCGCCGTGCTGTTCAGCGCCTCGGCGTGGGGGACGGCGGTTGCCAGCAGTTTCGACATGTTTGTGGTTTACCGCATTGTGGGCGGCGTGGGCATTGGTCTGGCATCCGCGCTCAGCCCGCTTTACATCGCGGAAGTCAGCCCGGCAGAAAAAAGAGGGCGCTTTGTTGCGATAAACCAGCTCACTATCGTGATTGGCGTGCTGGCCGCTCAGCTTATCAACCTGATGATTGCGGAACCCGTAGCGACGGGGGCGACGCAGCAGATGATTGTGGAGACCTGGAACGGGCAGATGGGCTGGCGCTGGATGTTCGGCGCGGAACTGGTGCCTGCGCTGGCGTTTTTGGTGCTGATGTTTTTTGTTCCTGAGTCGCCGCGCTGGCTCATGAAGGCCGGTAAGCCGGATCGCGCCCGGGCCGCGCTGGAGCGCATTGGCTCCGCCGACTATGCCGACAGGATATTACGCGACATCGCGCACACGCTGGAAAAAGATAACCATAAAATCTCCTACGGCGCGCTGCTGGCTCCGCAGGTTAAACCGATCGTTATCATTGGTATGGTCCTCGCCGTCTTCCAGCAGTGGTGCGGAATTAACGTCATCTTTAACTACGCGCAGGAGATTTTTGCCTCGGCGGGATTCGATATTAACAGCACGCTGAAATCGATCGTCGCAACGGGGATCGTCAACCTGGTGTTTACCCTCGCCGCGCTGCCGCTGGTGGATAAAATCGGCCGCCGTAAATTAATGCTGCTCGGTGCCTCAGGGTTGACGCTGATCTATGTTCTGATTGCCGCCGCCTATGGCATGGGCATCATGGGCTGGCCCGTTCTGCTGCTGGTGCTGGCGGCGATTGCTATTTACGCCTTGACCCTGGCGCCGGTTACCTGGGTACTGCTGGCGGAAATCTTCCCCAACCGCGTTCGCGGACTCGCGATGTCCTTAGGCACCCTGGCGCTGTGGATTGCCTGTTTCTTGTTAACCTACACTTTCCCGCTGCTTAATGCCGGACTGGGCGCGGCGGGCAGTTTCCTGCTGTATGGCGTCATTTGCGCTGCCGGCTACCTCTATATTCTGCGCAACGTGCCGGAAACGAAGGGGGTCACTCTCGAAGCCCTGGAAGAGCAGCTGGCGCAACGTCATGCGGGCGCTCAGGCGATGAAGCAGGAGCAGACGCGCTAATGGCGGAAGAGTGGATTCTGGAAAACGCGCATCTGCGGATGCGCGTCGCTTCTCTGGGCGGCAAAGTGCAAAGTTTATACTCGCGGCATTATCAGGCGCCGGTGCTGTATGAAAACCCCGCCGGCGGCATGTTTCCGATGCTGCCGCTGGCCAATCGCGTCGCCGGGAACCGCTTTATTTTTCAGGGACGTGAGATAGTTCTGCCTCGCCACCACGCCGACGCGCATTTTTTTCTCCACGGCGACGGTTGGCTGCAGCGCTGGGATATGATTGCGCGCGGCGGCGACTATTGCGTGTTACAGCTGCGTCGGCAGCATGCCTGCGGTTTCGATTACCTGGCGCAGATCCGCTACCAGCTGCTGCGTAACCAGCTGGTGGCTGCTCTGACGCTTACCCACTGCGGTAGCACGCCCATCCCCTATGGCTACGGTTTTCATCCGTTTTTTCCTTTTGATAAGCGCGGTACGGTGCAGTTTGCAGCCGCCGGCTACTGGCCGGAAGGGGAGCAGCATCTTCCTCTCGGCTGGCAAGGCCAGTTGCCCGGCTACGCCGATTTCAGCCACGCGCAGTACGGTGAGGATCGCTGGCTGAACGTGGGCTATTCCGGCTGGAGCGGGCGGGCGAGGGTGAGTAGTGATGTGATGGATATCACAATTCTTTCGCAAACTCCGTGGTTGATGCTTTTCAGAATGCAGGGCGAGCCGTTCCTTTGCCTCGAGCCGCAAAGTCATCCGGTAAACGCCCATAACATGGACGGACAGCCGGGGCTGCGGGTTTTAGGCGCCGGAGATACGCTGAGTTTTTCGCTGAAAATAGACGTACAGGGGCGCGAATAGCGCCATATCTGGGGCGAGGGTATCTTGCGCCCGCCCCGCTTTATCGCCAGACTGTCGCCTCCATTCGGGAGGGAATCATGGTCTTACACTCCACGCGCTGGCTGGCGCTAAGTTACTTCACCTATTTTTTTAGCTACGGCATCTTCCTGCCTTTCTGGAGCGTCTGGCTTTCCGGACTTGGCCTGACGCCGGAAACCATCGGCATGCTGCTCGGCGCCGGGCTGGTGTCGCGCTTTCTTGGCAGCCTGCTGATTGCGCCGCGGGTCAGCGACCCGTCCCGTCTTATCTCTTCTCTGCGCATTCTGGCGCTGCTGACGCTGCTCTTTGCGCTCGCATTTTGGATCGGCCACCAGGTTGCCTGGCTGATGGTGATTATCGTCGGCTTTAACCTCTTTTTCTCGCCGCTGGTGCCGCTGACCGACGCGCTGGCGAATACCTGGCAAAAGCAGATCACCATGGACTACGGGCGCGTGCGCCTGTGGGGGTCGATAGCTTTCGTCATTGGCTCGGCGCTGACCGGGAAGCTGGTCAGCCTGTATGACTACCGGATGATACTGGTGATGCTCAGCGTCGGTATTGCCTCCATGCTGCTCGGCATGCTGCTGAAGCCGTCGGTGCAGCCGCAGGGCGAATCCCGCCAGCAGGAAGCGGCCGGCCTGGCGGCCTGGCTTACGCTGGTGAGGCAAAGCTGGCGCTTCCTCGCCTGCGTCTGTTTGCTGCAGGGCGCGCACGCCGCCTACTACGGATTTAGCGCTATCTACTGGCAGGAAGCGGGGTATTCCGCCTCCGCCGTGGGCTACCTGTGGTCGCTTGGCGTCGTGGCGGAAGTGGTGATTTTCGCGCTGAGCAAAAAAGTCTTCCGCCGCTTTAGCGCCCGCGATCTGCTGCTGCTGTCCGCGGTGTGCGGGCTAATTCGCTGGACGTTGATGGGCTGGACGACGGCGCTACCCTGGCTTATCGTCGCGCAGATCCTCCACTGCGGCACCTTTACGGTGTGCCATCTGGCGGCGATGCGCTACATTGCGGCGCGTCAGGGCAGCGAAGTGATCCGCCTGCAGGCGGTCTACTCCGCCGTCGCGATGGGCGGCAGCATTGCGGTGATGACGGTCTTTGCCGGTTTCCTCTACCAGCATCTGCACCAGGGCGTTTTCTGGGTGATGGCGCTGGTGGCCTTACCGGCGCTGGTGGTGCGGCCAAAAGCGGTGGCTTAGGCCTCCAGCATTTTGCAAATCTGCTGCTGCTGATGATCGCTGAACGTCTCTTCGGCGTGAAACAGCGGCGGCGAAAACAGCGGCAGCGCCGTGGCATAGGGAGTGACGATCAGCGTCACTTCCTTCGGCGCGCCCTCTTTCTGAAAGGTGCTCACGCTCAAATACTTTATATTGAGCGGCAGCAGGGTTAACTCGCGCAGCTGCTGCTCCAGCGACTGCTCAAGGTCCGGGTTATCATCGGTCAGCAGAACCACCTGTTTCTCCTGCAGATCGCTTTTTTGCATCAGCCAGGCGCCGAAGATCACCGCGATTAAACTGACTTCCTCCTGGCTAAAGCGTACCTGCCAGCTGGCTTCAAACTCCTCCAGCGCAGCCTGCGTTGTGCGCATCAAGCGGGGATAAAGACGGCCAATCTCCTCCGGCAGCGCGTTATCGATACCGATAGCGAAAACGCTGCGGTGTAGCGCCTGCGAAAGGTGAATATAGAGCTGATCGCTCAGCCCCTGTTCATCGCTAAACGGACGGCCCGCCAGGTCCTGAAAGCGGTGAATCAGTCCGGAAATGGCCAGATGCAGACGGCGATCGTGCTGATGACCATCGCGGATAGGATCGGGGGTTTTCAACAGCATAAACAGCAGGGCCAGAAACAGCTGCTCTCCGGCATGGGGCGTTGCCGCAACCCGCCGCTGCCAGTGGCGGACAATCTCCTCGGCGAGGGAGAACTCGGCGGCGGCTTGCGCCCAGCGCTGCTGCTCGTGGGTGAAAGTGGGGCTCTGTCCAAGGTGGTGCTGCAGCAAACAATACTGTAAATAAAGACGCAGAAAATGCACGTCGCGGCAGTCAAACTGCCGGTTCAGGGCGCGCGAGCAGCGGTTGACCAATGCCTGAAGATTGGTGTCGTCATACAGCGTGCGTGCGATACCCTGCTGTTTAAGCTGCGTTTTCAATGCCGGGGTAAAATGGTGGCTGACAAAATGTGGGCACAGGCGCAGCCCGCGGCGCAGGCCGTGCAGCAGGCATAAGCGTTGATCGAGCGCGGCGCCTTCCATCCGATAGCTGCCGTCCGCTTGTGAAGCAAGGGTCAAGCGGTGATAACGCTGAATCTCGCGTCCCGTCTCCGCAATGTCCTGCCGGGCGGTATCCTCATCAACCTGGGTGAGGTTACCCAGCCATTCGGGCGTCACGGACTGCCCGGGCAGATAAAACATCAGGAGCACCTGGCTACGGCGCTGTGGACTGGAAAGCACAGATGGTGGTTCAATCACTGTCATCATCCGGTTAGTTCCAGTTAGGGTTTTCGTTAAGAGTAGTTAATGTATTGAGGGTGAACAGGGCATTTCCGGGTCTTTACATCAGGATTGCTGGCGGGGTTCACAGAATTTTTCACGCGAGGAACAGATGAAGAGAGTGAAACAATGCGTCAGCGTAGCGTTTTTCATGTTTTTATCGCTATCTGCGGCGGCGCATCCGCACAGTTTCATCAGTTTGCAAACGGAGGCCGTGGCGGAAAATGGGCTGCTCACCGGCTTTAAAATGCGCTGGACGATGGATGAAATCACCTCCGCCGATCTGCTCTATGATGCGGGCAACGCTAAACCCGGTAGCGAAATCTGGAAAAAGCTGGCGGCGGAAGTGATGGCGAACGTGCTGGGCCAGCACTATTTCAGCGAGCTATGGCACAACGGCCAGCGGGTGAAGTTTGATAATCGGCCCGCTGGTTATGGCCTTGAACGCAGCGGTCATCAGGCGGTGCTCACCTTTACCCTGCCGCTGGCGAAGCCGCAGCCTCTGGCCGGGCAAACCTTCACCTTTTCCACCTACGACCCGACCTATTATGTTGATATGTATTACGACAAAGACGCAGACTTCACACTACCGACGGCGATGAAGACAAGCTGCACGGCAAAAGTGATGACGCCGAAGCCTAACGAAAAAATGTTGTCCTACGCGCAGTCGCTGGATAAGGCGGATGCGCCGCCGGAGGATATGGAACTGGGGAATTACTTCGCGCAAAAGGTGACGCTGCAATGTCAGTGATTTTTGCTCAAACCGGCCGTTCGCCGCGCTGGTGTCAGCTGTGGCCGCTGGCGCTGTTTCTGCTGCTGGCAGCCGGAGCTGGCTTCTGGCTATGGCGGGCCTGGCCGCAGGTGCTGCTGCAAAGCGCGGTCTGGCAGCGCGCGCTGAATGTCGAACTGAGTCGGCTTCTGCAGGCGGTTGCGGAGAATCCTGCCGCCGCCGGGCTGTCGCTGCTGGGGTTTAGCTTCGCCTACGGCATCCTGCATGCGCTGGGGCCGGGGCACGGCAAGGTGGTCATAACCACCTGGCTGGCAACCCATCCGTCGAAGCTGAAATCGAGCATCGGCCTGACGCTGGCCGCTTCGTTGCTGCAGGGACTGGTGGCCATCGCCTTAGTTGTGGTGGTACTGACGCTGCTGCGGCTGCCGGCAAGACAGCTGCATCTGAGCAGCTTCTGGCTGGAAAAGGGAAGCTATCTGCTGGTCGGCGCGCTGGGCCTTTTGCTGTGCTGGCGGGCGCTGAAAAAGCTGCGGATGCTGCTGCGCCGACCGACATTCACCGCCTTCACCGCGCATCACGTTCATCACGCCAGCTGCGGCTGCGGGCACCAGCATCTGCCGGCGCCGGAACAGCTGCAAAGCGGCGATGACTGGCGGGCGCGGCTGGCTATCGTGCTGTCAATGGGGATGCGGCCCTGCTCCGGAGCCATTATGGTGCTGTTGTTCAGCAAGGTTATCGGCGTATTTGGCTGGGGCATGGCGGCCGCGATGGCGATGGCGGCGGGAACCTCGCTGACGATTAGCGCGCTGGCGCTGCTGGTTCATGGTTTCCGCCAGCTGGCGGTCAGGCTGAGCGCGAATCGGGCGCCGGCGCTGTGGAAGCAGATCGGTTGGGCAACGCTGGCGCTGGCCGGCGGCGTGATTTTACTGGCGGCGGCTATCGTGATGTGGAGTAGCGCGATGCCATCGGGCGGCGGCCTGCGGCCGTTTTAATGCGATAAAAAAAGGAAGCCGCGGCTTCCTTTTGGTTTTTCATGCGGTGAGAAATTAACGCTTCAGCGCTTCACTCAGATGCTCGCGCATATTGGCCAGCATCGCTTTAACGACGCGCGGGTTACCTGCAACGATGTTGCCGGTCAGCAGGTAGTTATGGCCGCCGGTAAAGTCGCAGACGATAGCGCCTGCTTCACGGGCGATCAGCTCGCCTGCCGCGAAATCCCACGGTTTCAGCGCGATTTCAAAGTAACCGTCAACCCGGCCAGCGGCAACGTAGGCCAGATCCAGGGCAGCGGAACCGGTGCGGCGGAAATCCGCGCATTCGGTGAACATGTTGCCGAGGATGTTCATGTAAGAGGTCGCGTGCTGTTTTGCTTTGAACGGGAAGCCGGTGGCGATGATCGTGCCATCCAGATCGCGAGCGCTGCTGCCGCGCAGGCGGTAGCCGTTCAGCTGCGCGCCCTGACCGCGGGTCGCGGTGAACAGTTCGTTACGCATCGGATCGTAAACCACGGCCACTTCAGTACGGCCTTTAATGCGTACGGCGATGGAGACGGAGAAGTGCGGCAGACGTTTGACGAAGTTGGTGGTGCCATCCAGTGGATCGATAACCCATTGAACATCCTGATCTTCACCAGCGTGCTCACCGCTTTCTTCGGTGATGATGGTGTGCTGCGGGTAAGATTTGCGAATGGTTTCGATAATCATCGCCTCGGCGGCTTTATCGACGTTAGTCACAAAATCATTGCTGCCTTTCTGGCTGGTTTCTACGGAGTCAGGGGTTTCGTAGTGCTTGGCAATTAAATTACCCGCCTTGCGCGCTGCGCGCACGGCGATGTTCAGCATCGGATGCATCGGTATCTCTCACTGGATGTTAAAGAACGGGAAAAAACGGCGCATATAGTAACAGTGAAATCTCCTTATGTCTTCGTTTTATGATAGCATGCACGAATAATCTTTAGCCGAAGAACCATAATGCTGCAAAATATTCGAATCGTACTGGTAGAAACCTCACACACCGGCAATATGGGCTCCGTCGCCCGCGCAATGAAAACCATGGGGTTAACCAACCTGTGGCTGGTCAATCCTCTGGTCAAACCCGATTCTCAGGCCATCGCTCTGGCGGCCGGTGCCAGCGACGTCATTGGCAATGCCCACATCGTTGATACCCTTGATGAAGCGCTGGCGGGCTGTAGCCTCGTCGTGGGGACCAGCGCGCGCTCCCGTACGCTGCCGTGGCCGATGCTCGACCCGCGTGAATGCGGCCTGAAAAGCGTTGCCGAAGCACAGCATGCGCCGATCGCGCTGGTATTTGGCCGCGAACGCGTCGGCCTGACTAACGAAGAGCTGCAGAAGTGTCACTACCATGTGGCAATCGCTGCCAACCCGGAATACAGCTCGCTGAACCTGGCGATGGCGGTGCAGGTTATCTCCTATGAAGTGCGTATGGCCTGGCTGGCGGCGCAGGAGCAAAATGAACCTGTTGTCGAGCATGAAGAAACCCCGTATCCGCTGGTGGATGATTTAGAGCGTTTCTACGGTCATCTGGAGCAGACGCTGCTGGCAACCGGGTTTATCCGCGCCAGCCACCCGGGCCAGGTGATGAACAAGCTGCGCCGTTTGTTTACCCGCGCCCGCCCGGAAAGCCAGGAGCTGAACATCCTGCGCGGCATGCTGGCGTCAATTGAGCAGCAGCAGAAAAATAAAGAGTCATAGTGCACGCCGTTGCCCGGCGGCGCGGTACTGCGGGCTCCCTCTCTCCTTGTGGGAGAGGGCCGGGGCGAGGGCACCAGGCAGCGCTGAAGTGAAACGGCACGGAAAGCCAAATACCTGACTAAAACAGTCAAGTAAATAGTTGACCAATTTACTCGGGAATGTCAGACTTGCCCTTGCTATGCAATACCCATATTAATAAAAAGCCCGGGCAGGGGCGAGTTTGAGGTTAAGTAAGACATGAGACTGACATCTAAAGGGCGTTATGCCGTGACCGCGATGCTTGACGTTGCGCTCAACTCTGAATCGGGTCCGGTTCCGTTGGCTGATATTTCAGAGCGTCAGGGAATTTCGCTTTCCTATCTGGAACAGCTGTTCTCTCGCCTGCGCAAAAATGGCCTGGTTTCCAGCGTACGTGGTCCAGGCGGCGGTTATCTGTTAGGTAAAGAAGCGGGTAGCATCGCGGTTGGCGAAGTTATCAGCGCAGTGGACGAATCCGTTGACGCCACCCGTTGTCAGGGTAAAGGCGGTTGCCAGGGCGGCGATAAGTGTCTGACTCACGCGCTGTGGCGCGATCTGAGCGAGCGACTGACCGGTTTTCTGAATAACATCACGCTGGGCGAACTGGTGAATAACCAGGAAATCCTTGATGTCTCCGGCCGTCAGCACAACCATGAATCCCAGCGTAGCACCCGCGCTCAGGACGCCATCGACGTCAAACTGCGCGCGTAGTTCTCGTTCAGTTTCATCTTGCAGCTATCGGCTGCAAGCTGAAACGAGCTGAGTAAAAAAGATAAAAAAGATTTTCGAATCAGGCCAGGATGTTCCGACATCCTGTGTACTCGGTCGTACATCCAGCCGGTTGCCTGATTCCTTGCATTGAAGCGATGTACGGAGTTTATAGAGCAATGAAATTACCGATCTATCTCGATTACTCCGCAACCACGCCGGTGGACCCGCGTGTTGCCGAGAAAATGATGCAGTTCCTGACCCTGGACGGGACCTTTGGTAACCCGGCCTCGCGTTCACACCGTTTTGGCTGGCAGGCTGAAGAGGCGGTAGATATCGCCCGTAATCAGATTGCCGAGCTGGTCGGCGCTGACCCGCGCGAAATCGTTTTTACCTCCGGCGCGACGGAATCCGACAACCTGGCGATTAAAGGTGCAGCCAACTTTTATCAGAAAAAAGGCAAGCACATCATCACCAGCAAAACCGAACATAAAGCCGTGCTGGACACCTGCCGTCAGCTGGAGCGCGAAGGGTTTGAAGTGACCTACCTCGCCCCGCAGCGTAACGGCATTATCGATTTAAAAGAGCTGGAAGCCGCGATGCGTGATGACACCATCCTTGTTTCCATTATGCACGTGAATAACGAAATCGGCGTGGTGCAGGATATCGCTACCATCGGCGAGATGTGCCGCGCCCGCGGTATCATTTACCACGTTGACGCGACCCAGAGCGTGGGCAAACTGCCTATCGACCTGAGCCAGCTGAAAGTTGATCTGATGTCCTTCTCCGGCCACAAAATCTATGGCCCGAAAGGCATCGGCGCGCTGTACGTGCGTCGTAAACCGCGTATTCGTATCGAAGCGCAGATGCACGGCGGCGGTCACGAGCGCGGCATGCGCTCCGGGACGCTGCCTGTCCACCAGATCGTCGGTATGGGTGAAGCTTACCGTATCGCGAAAGAAGAGATGGAAAGCGAAATGGCCCGCCTGCGCGGCCTGCGTAACCGTCTGTGGGACGGCGTAAAAGATATGGAAGAGGTCTACCTGAACGGCGATCTCGAGCAGGGCGCGCCGAACATTCTCAACGTCAGCTTTAACTACGTTGAAGGCGAGTCGCTGATTATGGCGCTGAAAGACCTGGCGGTCTCTTCCGGTTCCGCCTGTACTTCCGCAAGCCTCGAGCCGTCCTACGTGCTGCGCGCGCTGGGGATGACCGACGAGCTGGCGCATAGCTCTATTCGTTTCTCTTTAGGTCGTTTTACTACCGAAGAAGAGATTGACTACACCATCAATCTGGTTCGCAACTCCATTGGTCGTCTGCGCGAACTTTCTCCGCTGTGGGAAATGTTCAAGCAGGGCGTGGATCTGAACAGCATTGAATGGTCACATCACTAATTCGGCACCAATAAGGAGAATTCATCATGGCTTACAGCGAAAAAGTTATCGATCATTACGAGAATCCGCGCAACGTCGGCTCCTTCGACAATAGCGACGAAAACGTCGGCAGCGGCATGGTTGGCGCACCGGCGTGCGGCGACGTGATGAAGTTGCAGATTAAAGTCAACAATGAAGGTATCATTGAAGACGCGCGTTTCAAGACCTACGGCTGCGGTTCCGCTATTGCTTCCAGCTCCCTGGTGACCGAGTGGGTGAAAGGGAAATCGCTGGACGAAGCTCAGGCGATCAAAAACACCGATATCGCAGACGAGCTTGAGCTGCCGCCGGTGAAAATTCACTGCTCTATTCTGGCGGAAGACGCGATTAAAGCCGCGATTGCGGATTACAAAAGCAAACGTGAAGCAAAATAATTAAGAGTTGAGGTTTGTTATGTCGATTACTTTAAGCGACAGTGCAGCAGCGCGAGTCAACACCTTTCTGGCCAACCGCGGTAAAGGGTTTGGTCTGCGCCTGGGAGTCAGAACTTCCGGCTGCTCGGGTATGGCTTATGTACTGGAGTTTGTTGACGAGCCGGCGGCAGAAGACACCGTGTTTGAAGACAAAGGCGTGAAGGTCGTGATCGACGGCAAGAGTTTGCAGTTCCTCGACGGCACGCAGCTGGACTTCGTCAAAGAAGGTCTTAACGAAGGGTTTAAGTTCACCAACCCGAACGTGAAAGACGAGTGCGGCTGCGGCGAAAGCTTTAACGTATAATCGCAATGTAATCTAAACCCCACTGCGGACGTCCGTAAGTGGGGTTTGCTTTATCTCGTTAACCCTGAGGTTGCTATGGACTATTTTACCCTCTTCGGGTTACCGGCCAGCTATACCCTTTCGTTAGAACCCCTGGCTGCCCGGTACCAGGAGCTACAGCGCCAGTATCATCCCGATAAGTTCGCCAGCGGCAGCGCGGCCGAACAGCTCGCCGCGGTGCAGCAGTCCGCCACCATTAATCAGGCGTGGCAAACCCTTCGCCATCCGCTGACCCGCGCCGAATATCTCCTTTCACTTCACGGTTTCGATCTCGCCAGCGAGCAGCATACCGTGCGCGATACCGCGTTCCTGATGGAACAGCTGGAACTGCGCGAAGAGCTCGATGAGATAGGCAAGGCGAAAGATGAAGCGCGGCTGGAAAGCTTTATCAAGCGGGTCAAAGCGCAATTTGATACCCGGCATCAGCTGATGGTTGAACAACTGAATAACGAGACGTGGGAGGCGGCGGCGGATACCGTGCGCAAGCTGCGTTTTCTCGATAAACTGCGAAGCAGTGCGGAACAACTCGAAGAAAAACTGCTCGATTTTTAATTTTCGGAAGCAATTATGGCCTTATTACAAATTAGTGAGCCCGGACTGAGCGCCGCGCCGCACCAGCGACGTCTGGCGGCGGGTATCGACCTGGGCACCACCAATTCACTGGTGGCTACCGTGCGTAGCGGCCAGGCCGAAACTCTGCCCGACCATCAGGGGCGCTATTTGCTGCCGTCGGTGGTGAACTATCAGGCTTCGGGTTTGACGGTGGGCTATGACGCGCGACAAAACGCCGCTCTGGATCCGGTCAACACTATCAGCTCCGTCAAACGCATGATGGGCCGCTCTCTGGCCGATATCGAGGCCCGCTACCCACATCTGCCTTATCAGCTGCAGGCCAGCGAAAACGGCCTGCCGATGATTCAGACTACGGGAGGTTTGCTCAATCCGATCCGCGTATCTGCCGACATTCTAAAAGCGCTGGCCGAACGCGCCACCGAGGCGCTGGCGGGCGAGCTCGACGGCGTGGTGATTACCGTGCCGGCCTACTTCGATGATGCTCAGCGGCAGGGAACCAAAGACGCGGCGCGTCTGGCGGGCCTGCACGTGCTGCGTCTGCTGAACGAGCCAACCGCGGCGGCGATAGCCTACGGCCTGGACTCCGGTCAGGAAGGGGTCATCGCGGTTTACGATCTCGGCGGCGGTACTTTTGATATCTCCGTGCTGCGCTTGAGCCGCGGCGTGTTTGAAGTCCTGGCCACCGGCGGCGATTCCGCGCTCGGCGGCGACGATTTCGATCATCTGCTGGCCGATTATCTGCGCGAGCAGGCTGGCCTGAACGATCGCAGCGATAACCGCCTGCAGCGCGAGCTGCTTGACGCGGCGATCGCGGCGAAAATCGCCCTCAGCGATGCCGAGACGGCGCGAGTGAACGTCGGCGGCTGGCAGGGGGAGGTGACCCGTAGCCAGTTTAATGCGCTGATCGCGCCGCTGGTCAAACGCACCTTGCTGGCCTGCCGTCGCGCGTTGAAAGACGCCGGCGTTGAGGCGCAAGAGGTGCTGGAAGTGGTGATGGTGGGCGGCTCGACCCGCGTGCCGCTGGTGCGCGAACGCGTCGGCGAATTCTTTGGCCGTACGCCGCTGACCTCTATCGACCCGGATAAAGTTGTCGCCATCGGCGCGGCGATTCAGGCGGATATCCTGGTGGGCAATAAGCCGGACAGCGAACTGCTGCTGCTTGATGTCATTCCGCTCTCTCTGGGGCTGGAAACCATGGGTGGCCTGGTGGAAAAGGTTATCCCGCGTAACACCACCATTCCGGTGGCGCGCGCGCAGGAGTTCACTACCTTCAAAGATGGTCAGACGGCGATGTCTATCCACGTTATGCAGGGCGAGCGCGAGCTGGTGCAGGACTGCCGCTCCCTGGCGCGCTTTGCGCTGCGCGGCATTCCGGCATTACCGGCGGGCGGGGCGCATATTCGCGTGACCTTCCAGGTGGATGCTGATGGCCTGCTGAGCGTGACGGCGATGGAGAAATCGACCGGCGTTGAGGCCTCTATCCAGGTGAAACCGTCCTACGGTCTGACCGATGGCGAGATCGCCAGCATGATTAAAGATTCGATGAGCTACGCCGAACAGGATGTCCAGGCGCGTATGCTGGCCGAGCAAAAAGTTGAAGCCGCGCGCGTACTGGAAAGTCTGGTCAGCGCGCTGGCCGCCGACGCCGCGCTGTTAAGCGCCGCAGAGCGTCAGGCTATCGATGACGCCGCGGAGCAAGTGCGCGCCGCAGCGGCAGGCGATGATGCCGATGCAATCAAAGAAGCGATTAAAAATATCGACACACAAACCCAGGAATTTGCCGCACGTCGTATGGATCAATCGGTCCGTATCGCGCTGAAAGGCCAATCCGTGGACGAGGTTTAAAATGCCAAAAATTGTTTTTCTGCCCCACCAGGACCTGTGTCCGGATGGCGTAGTTGTGGAAGCTGAGACCGGTGAGACCATTCTTGATGCAGCGCTGCGTAGCGGTATTGAGATTGAACACGCCTGCGAAAAATCCTGTGCCTGCACCACCTGCCACTGCATCGTGCGTGAAGGCTTTGACTCGCTGGCGGAAAGTACCGAAGATGAAGACGACATGCTGGATAAGGCCTGGGGGCTTGAGCCCGACAGCCGTCTGAGCTGCCAGGCGCGGGTGACTGACGAAGATTTGGTCATCGAAATTCCGCGTTACACCATCAACCACGCACGCGAGCATTAATATGGGACTGAAATGGACCGATAGTCGTGAAATCGGCGAAGCGCTGTACGACGCTTTCCCGGATCTCGACCCGAAAACCGTTCGCTTCACCGATCTGCATCAGTGGATTTGCGATCTGGAAGAGTTTGATGACGATCCGAACGCATCCAATGAAAAAATTCTTGAGGCGATTCTGCTAGTCTGGTTAGACGAAGCAGAATAATTTTCGCGTCATGATTTATCCGGTGGTTTAAGCCGGATGAATTAACGAGCGAGAGAACTTTACGGGCTGCCATACGGCGGCCCGTTTGCTAAGAAGGATAATGATAATGACCGAAGCTATGAAAATTACGCTTACCGCTCAGCCAGCCGATGCGCGCTGGGGAGAAAAAGCATCTTACAGCATTAATAACGACGGCATCGCCCTGCATCTGAACGGCAAAGACGACCTCGGTTTGATTCAGCGCGCGGCGCGAAAAATTGACGGCATGGGCATCAAACATGTCGCGCTTGACGGCGAGGGCTGGGATACCGATCGCGCATGGGCGTTCTGGGCCGGTTATAAAGGCCCGAAAGGCAGCCGCAAAGTGGAGTGGCCGGCCCTCGACGATGCGCAGAAAAGCGAACTGGATAACCGCCTGACCATTATTGACTGGGTCCGCGACACCATCAACGCCCCGGCGGAAGAGCTGGGGCCGGAACAGCTGGCGCAGCGTGCGGTAGACCTGCTATGCAGCGTGGCCTGCGATAACGTCTCTTATCGCATCACCAAGGGCGAAGATCTGCGCGAACAGAACTACCTGGGCCTCCACACCGTAGGCCGCGGCTCCGAGCGTCCGCCGGTCCTGCTGGCGCTGGACTATAACCCAACCGGCGACAAAGAAGCCCCGGTGTACGCCTGCCTGGTCGGTAAAGGCATCACTTTTGACTCCGGCGGATACAGCATCAAGCAGAGCGCGTTTATGGACTCGATGAAGTCCGATATGGGCGGCGCGGCGACGGTGGCCGGCGCGCTGGCGTTCGCCATCACGCGCGGCCTGAACAAGCGCGTGAAGCTGTATCTGTGCTGCGCCGATAACCTGATTAGCGGTAACGCCTTCAAACTGGGCGATATTATTCACTATCGCAACGGCAAAACCGTGGAAATCATGAACACCGATGCGGAAGGTCGCCTGGTGCTGGCGGACGGCCTGATCGATGCTTCGGCGCAAAAGCCGGCGCTGATCATCGATGCCGCCACGCTGACCGGCGCGGCGAAAACCGCGCTGGGCAATGATTATCACGCGCTGTTCAGCTTTGATGATGCGCTGGCGAATCGCCTGCTGGCGAGCGCGCAGGCTGAAAACGAAGCTTTCTGGCGCCTGCCGCTGGCTGAGTTCCACCGCGGCCAGCTGCCGTCCAACTTTGCTGAACTGAACAATACCGGCAGCGCGGCCTATCCGGCCGGCGCCAGCACCGCGGCGGGCTTTCTGTCCCACTTCGTGGAGAATTATCATGAAGGCTGGCTGCATATCGACTGCTCGGCGACCTACCGCAAATCTGCGGTTGAGCAGTGGTCGGCGGGCGCGACCGGCCTCGGCGTGCGCACTATTGCTAATTTGCTGACCGCGGAATAACCCTTTCCCCTGACCCTCCCCCTGATGTTTCAGGGGGAGGTCACGTTCGGCTTTCTCCCGCTTCCTTCGTGGAGAGAGCCGGGGTGAGGGGATTTTCGTTGTGGAACTACTATGTCCGAAACTAAAAATGAGCTAGAAACCCTGCTGGAGAAGGCGGCTACCGAGCCAGGCCATCGTCCGGCGTTTTTCCGTACGCTGCTGGAAGCTACGGTGTGGGTACCCGGAGCCGCCGCTCAGGGCGAGCAGGTCGTTGAAGACAGCGTGCTGGATCTGCAGCACTGGGAAAAAGATGATGGCACATCGGTCATTCCTTTTTTCACCTCGCTGGAAGCGCTGCAGCAGGCCGTTGAGGACGAACAGTCTTTTGTGGTGATGCCGGTGCGCACGCTGTTCGCCATGACCCTCGGCGAAACGCTCTATCTCAATGCCAAACTCGCCACCGGCAAAGAGTTTGCGCCGCGTGAGATTAGCCATCTGCTGGGGGAAGAGGGCAGCCCGCTCAGCACCCAGACCGTGCTTGAAGGCGGAGAGTCGCTGCTGCTGTCTGAGGTTGCCGAGCCGCCCGCGCAGATGGTGGACTCGCTGACCGCGCTGTTTAAGACCCTGAAAACGGTGAAGCGCGCGTTTTTATGCTCTATCAAAGACAGCGCCGATGCGCCAGCCAACCTGCTGATTGGCATTGAAGCGGAAGGCGATATTGAGGAGGTTATTCAGGCGACCGGCAGCGTGGCGACCGATACGCTTCCCGGCGACGAGCCGATTGATATCTGTCAGGTGGTGGAGGGGGAGAAGGGGATTAGCCACTTTATGATCGCCCACATCACGCCGTTTTATGAAAAGCGCTGGGGCAGTTTCCTGCGCGACTTTAAGCACAATCGGATTATTTAACTCAACGGGGGCTCAGGCCCCCGTTATTCTCTTTACTGCCTACTGCGCCGGTTCAATCGGCAAATCCGTCCGCGCCCCCCATTCGCTCCATGAGCCGTCGTACAGGCTAACGCCGTTAACGCCGAGGGTGGTGAGCGCCAGCACGACGACCGCCGCCGTTACGCCGGAGCCGCAGCTGGCAATAATCGGCCGTTCAAAATCGACGCCCTGACGCGCGAAGATCTCGTTGAGTTCATCGGTGGTTTTCAGTTCGCCGTTAATCACCAGTTCCGTCCACGGTACGTTTAGCGCGCCGGGAATATGCCCGCTGCGCAGTCCCGGTCGCGGCTCTGCCACCTGGCCATTAAAGCGTCCTGCCGGGCGCGCATCGACGATCTGCGCCGATCCTTCGTGGCTGACCAGCAGCACATCCGTCAGGCGCTTGATCGCCAGCGGATCGACGCGGCCGTCAAAATCACCTTCCGGCAGTTCGGGGAGGCCCTGCTCCAGCGGTAGCCCATCGCGGCGCCAGCCCTCCAGCCCACCGGCGACAATCGACACCTTTTCAACGCCGAACGTGCGCAGCATCCACCAGGCGCGCGGTGCGGAGAAGAGATTGCCTTCATCGTATACCACCAGATGCTTATCGCTGCTGACGCCAAGTTCGCGCATGGCGACGGCAAACGCCTCCGCGCGCGGCATCATGTGCGGCAGCGGGCTGGTGTGGTCAGAGAGGGCTTCGATATCGAAAAAG
The DNA here is from genome assembly GCF_040061575.1 of Klebsiella sp. CB_Kp196. Lineage (NCBI taxonomy): Bacteria > Pseudomonadati > Pseudomonadota > Gammaproteobacteria > Enterobacterales > Enterobacteriaceae > Klebsiella > Klebsiella sp. CB_Kp196. Next base: position 60,482 of record NZ_JBEAFH010000059.1, on the reverse strand, counting down.
ACGGCGCCGGGAATATGGCCTGCCTGATACTCAGCGTTAAGATCGCGCTCTTCCTGTCCCGGGGGGGCCATCCGCGCGTCGATAATCTGGATTTCCGGGTCATCAATATGCTCTGCCAGCCAGTCGGCAGCGACAAAAAACGAGGTAGACATGAGTGCCTCCGTGTCATCAACAATAGAGTGATTGTTGTTGTTTTTTGCGATATCGACAAGGCATTTTCAAGGAGAGGCGGCGGGAATGTGATATTCCCCCGAGCGGCGTCGGGGGAGAGTTGGCTTAAAACGCGTTTTGCTGCAGGTAGCGCCAGGCGTACTGCGCGTACAGTTCAGCGCCGCTTTTCATCACCTGCTCGTCGATATTAAAGCAGCCGTGATGGTGCGCGTAGTCGCTGCCTTTCTCTTTATTGCCCGAGCCGAGCAGCGCAAAGGCGCCGGGGATATTTTGCATATAAAAACTAAAATCTTCTCCGCCGGTGGTCGGTTTTTCATTGAAAAGGACGCCATCGCCGAACGCGTCGCGGATAACCGACTGCGCCAGCAGCGCGCTGCGCTCTTCGTTGATCACCGGTAGCGTACCGTAGCAGTAGTCAACCTGAGCGGTCGCCCCATATACCGCGGCGGTATGCTCGGCATAGCGGGTAATGGCCGTTTCCAGGCGCTGGCGCGCTTCCAGGCTGAAGCAGCGCACGGTACCGTCAAGAACGGCGTTCTCGGCAATGACGTTAAAGCGCGTGCCGACATCCATTTTGCCGATGGTGACTACCGCGGACTCCAGCGGGGAGGTTTCTCGCGCCACAATAGCCTGCAGATTCATCACGAAAGCGGAAGCGACCACCGCCGCATCGACGCAGGCCTCCGGCATCGAACCGTGGCCGCCGCGGCCGCGGAAGGTCACTTTCAGCAAATCGGCTGAGGCAAAGGAGGAACCGACGTTGCAGGAGATTTTGCCGGACGGCGTGCCGGACCAGATATGCATCCCGAAAACGTTATCCACGTTATCGATAGCCCCCTGCTGAATCATCGCCTTCGCCCCCTCGGCAATCTCTTCCGCAGGCTGAAAGATCAGCCGGACGTTGCCCGCCAGCTGCTCGCGGACGTCATATAACGCACGGGCGGCAGTCAGCAGCATGGCGGTATGGGCGTCATGGCCGCAGGCGTGCATTTTCCCGGGAGTTTGTGATTTATAGTCGAGCGGGTCGTTCAGCTCCACCACCGGTAACGCATCCATATCGGCGCGCAGAGCCACGGTTTTACCCGGCTGGCCGCCGGCGATGTCGGCGATGATTCCGGTGGGATGCGTCCGGCGGTAAGGGATACCGATGGCCTCCAGTCCGGCGGCGACGCGATCCGTGGTGCGCTTCTCCTCCCAGGGAAGTTCCGGATGGGCGTGCAGGTCGCGACGAAAAGCGATCATCGCCTGTTCTTCTCTGGCGATAATCGCGGTGATGTCAGGATTAATCATCAATGGCTCCATCATTTGCTAAAAATTCAACGCGCTCAGCCGATAGCGGGGGTCAGATAGCCGACCAGAATTCCGGCTAACACCACCGACACCATGGTGACGGAGACGAATCCGCCGACCAGCATCGGGCCCAGCATATGGTGGGTCAGCATCTGGCGCTCTTTTTCATCGTGGGTGAGGGCGTTAATGGCCTCGTTGGTAATAATATAGTCGGCGGGGAAACCGTACAGCGCGGTCAATGAGATGGCGAAAGCCATCGGGCCGCTGACGCCAAGCAGTTTTCCGACCAGCCAGGAGACAACAAACATCCCGATCGCCGCCGTGGCGATTAACACCACCATCGGGAAAAGCAGGCGCAGCAGCATCTCCGGCGTGGCTTTGTTTAAGGTATCAAAGATAAATAGCATCAATGCCATAATGGCGAAGCCAAAGCCGTTCGCCTTATGCAGCATATGTTTTTCAAGAAAGCCTAACGAGGTAAACACCACGCCAAAAAACAGGCACAGCACGAAGGGGCTGATATTCACGATCGGCTTCGCGAGGTCGGCGACAAGCCAGGCCAGACAGCCGACCAGCGCCAGCCGCAGGAATTTAAAGTAGTTGCTGTTGTAGCTAACGGGGATTTTACTGAACAGGCGCGGCATTTTCTCCTCACCAACGGTGAGCATCGCGTGCTCATCGGCGATGTTATCGGGTCGGTGCTCGCCGCTGCGGTAGCGGGCAAGCAGCGTTTTACCTTCGCGCTGCAGCATGATGGCGGTGAGCGGATATCCGGCAAACCCCTGCATCACGTAAATCAAAATGGCAAAAACCGACAGGTCGACCAGGCCGGCGCTGCTCGCGCCCTGCGACATAATCAGCGATGAGACGATACCGCCGACCAGCGGAGGAATGGTGACCAGCGCGGTGTTGCGGTCGAACAGCGCCAGGCTCACCGCAAAGACCGCCGCCGCGATCCCGGCAATGCCGGCGAGGGAGATGACCACGGTCTTCCACTGCTGCGCCAGCTCTTTTAGCGACAGCAGGGTGCCCATATTGGTGATTAACAGATACATCAGCATTATGGCAACCGGCGTGCCGATTCCGGCCCGGCTGATAATATCTGCCGGGAAAAATGTCCAGTACCCGATTAAAAACAGGACCGCACAGACAAATACGGAGGGAATCCAGGCTTTTGTGCGGGTTGAAACAACGTCGCCGATATAAAGAATTAAAATAATAATCGACAGTGCGACCATCTGAGACATAAATAACTTCCATATTATTAATCCCATATATATTTATATGAGATGGGTTGATGTTGTGTTATCTGGTAAACGCTGGAACGTACAGTCAATATCATCGCCGGCGTAATAATTTATATTTTAAAGGCAATGATATCCCGAACAATAAATAGAAAGCGCGCGCCTTGTCAATTTATATGGGCAGAGAGAGTGGGATTTCAGAATAAAAAGTATCGATAGCTGAGGATATTAAAAGTTGATATAAGAAAAATCGTAGCGCGGTATATCCGTTAAATTAATCCACTCCAGCTATCCGTGATCCCTACCAATATTGCTTGCTAGCGCGCTATTGGTAATTCTGCCGCTAACGCATAATAATGTGTTCACTGAAATTATCTGGCCTGCGGGCCGAGGGGTTAGAAGGATGAAACCATTTCGTTTGGCGGCGCTATCTCTGGCGCTACTTACCGCGCTATCGTTGACCGCCTGTGACGACAGCGGCAAACCGCAGGCGGTCGCGTCGGCGCCATCCGCGGCGTCAGATAGCGCGCCCGCAAAGCCGGACAGCGCCCAGCTGGCGGCGCTGGCTGAAAAAAGCAAAGGCAAAGCGTTAACGCTGCTGGATGCTTCTGAGGTTCAGCTCGACGGCGCGGCGACGCTGGTGTTGACCTTCTCTATTCCTCTGCAGCCGGATCAGGATTTCTCCCGCAGCGTGCATCTGGTCGACAAAAAAAGCGGCAAAGTCGATGGAGCATGGGAGCTGGCGCCCAACCTTAAAGAGCTGCGTCTACGCCATCTTGAGCCAAAACGCGAGCTGATCGTTTCGCTCGACCCCACCCTGACCGCGCTGAATAAAGCGACCTTAGACAGCAGCGTTGAAAAAACCATTACCACCCGCGATATCGCCCCGAGCATCGGCTTTGCCAGCCGCGGCTCGCTGCTGCCGGGGAAAGTGGTGGCCGGACTGCCGGTAATGGCGCTGAATGTCGATAACATCGACGTCAATTTTTTCCGCATCAAACCTGAATCGCTCTCCGCCTTCGTCAGCCAATGGGAATACCGCAATTCCCTGAGCAACTGGGAGTCGGACGAGCTGCTGAAGATGGCCGATCTGGTCTACACCGGCCGTTTTGACCTTAACCCGGCGCGCAATACGCGCGAAAAACTGCTGCTGCCGCTGGCGGATATCAAGCCGTTGCAGGAGCCGGGCGTCTATATCGCGGTGATGAACCAGGCGGGCCGCTACAGCTATAGCAACGCCGCGACGCTGTTCACCCTCAGCGATATCGGCGTATCCGCGCACCGCTACCACAACCGGCTGGATGTCTTTACCCAGAGCCTGGAGAACGGCGCGGCACAGTCCGGTATCGATGTGCAGCTGCTGAACGCCAAAGGGCAAACCCTGGCGCAGGCGAAGAGCGACGCTCAGGGGCACGTGACGCTGCAAACGGACAAAGAAGCGGCGCTGCTGCTGGCGCGTAAGGACGGGCAAACCACTCTGCTGGATCTCAAGCTCCCGGCGCTGGACCTGGCTGAATTTTCCATCGCCGGCGCGCCGGGCTTCAGCAAACAGCTATTTATGTTTGGCCCACGGGATCTCTATCGTCCGGGCGAAACGGTTATTCTCAACGCGCTACTGCGCGATAGTGACGGTAAACCGCTCCCCGAGCAGCCGGTGAAGCTGGAAGTCGTGCAGCCGGATGGCCAGGTTATTCGTTCGACGGTCAGCAAACCGGTTAACGGCCTGTATCAGTTGACTTATCCGCTCGATAGCGGCGCGGCGACCGGGATGTGGCACATTCGCGCCAGCACCGGCGACAACCAGCCGCGCGAGTGGGATTTTCACGTTGAAGATTTTATGCCTGAGCGCATGGCGCTGAATCTCACGGCGCAAAATGCCCCGGTTTCGCCGGCTGCGGATGTCAGCTTTGCCGTGAGCGGGGCGTATCTGTACGGCGCGCCGGCCAGCGGCAACTCGCTGCAGGGTAAACTGTTCCTGCGTCCGCTGCGCGATGCGGTGCCTGCGCTGCCGGGCTTCCAGTTTGGCGACATTGCCGAAGAGAACCTTTCCCGCAGCCTGGATGAAGTGCAGACCACCCTGGACGATCGCGGACATGCGGAAGTCACCGCCGCCAGCCAGTGGCAGGAGAGCCGCTCGCCGCTGCAGGTGATCCTGCAGGCCAGCCTGCTGGAGTCCGGCGGCAGACCGGTCACGCGCACCGTCAGGCAGCCGATCTGGCCGGCCGAAACGCTGCCGGGTATCCGACCGGAATTTGCCCTGAAAGAGGTTTACGACTATCGCACCGACAGCACTATCAAGCAGCCGGTGGTGGATGAAAACGGCACCGCCGCGTTTGAGATTGTGTATGCCGACGCCAAAGGTGAGAAGAAAGCGGTCTCCGGGCTGCAGGTTCGGTTGATTCGCGAACGCCGCGACTACTACTGGAACTGGTCCGAGAGCGAAGGCTGGCAGTCGCAGTTCGATCAAAAAGATCTTCAGGAAGGCGAGGAGTCGCTGGATATTTCAGCCGGACAAACGGCGAAAGTGAGCTTCCCGGTCGAGTGGGGTTCTTATCGCCTGGAAGTTAAAGGGCCGGATGATGCGGTCAGCAGCGTGCGCTTCTGGGCCGGATACAGCTGGCAGGATAACAGCGATGGCCAGGGGGCGGCGCGTCCGGATCGCGTCACCATGAAGCTGGACAAACCGGCCTATAAACCGGGCGATACGATCAAGCTGCATATCGCCGCTCCGGCAGCCGGTAAAGGCTACGCGCTGGTGGAATCAAGCGAAGGGCCGCTGTGGTGGCAGGAGATTGACGTCCCGGCGGAAGGGATGGAGCTATCGATCCCGGTGGATAAAGCGTGGAATCGTCACGACCTGTACCTCAGCACCCTGGTGATTCGTCCGGGGGATAAATCCCAGTCCGCGACGCCAAAACGGGCGGTGGGTCTGCTGCATCTGCCGCTTGGCGATGAAAATCGCCGTCTGAACCTGACGCTGGAAGCGCCGGATAAAATGCGCCCCAACCAGCCGCTGAAGGTCAACGTTAAGGCCAGCGTCAAAGAAGGCGAGACGCCGAAACAGGTTAACGTGCTGCTCTCCGCCGTCGATAGCGGCGTACTCAATATCACCGACTATGCAACGCCGGATCCGTGGAACGCCTTCTTTGGCCAGAAACGCTACGGCGCCGATATTTACGATATCTATGGTCAGGTGATCGAAGGGCAGGGGAGACTCGCCAGCCTGCGCTTCGGCGGCGACGGTGATGAACTCAAACGCGGCGGCAAACCGCCGGTTAATCACGTGACGATTATCGCTCAGCAGGCGCAGCCGGTGGTGCTGGATGAGAAAGGCGAAGGGACGGTGACTTTGCCGATTGGCGACTTTAACGGCGAACTGCGGGTTATGGCCCAGGCGTGGAGCGCAGAGGATTTTGGCAGCAGCGAAGGAAAAACGATCGTGGCGGCGCCGGTTATTGCCGAGCTGAATATGCCGCGCTTCCTCGCCAGCGGAGATACCACTCGCCTGGCGCTGGATCTCAGCAATCTGACCGATAAGCCGCAGACCCTCAACGTTGCGCTGGCCGCCAGCGGTCTGCTGCAGCTTGAAGGGGGAGAAATACCGCCGGTGCATCTGGCTCCCGGCGCGCGCAGCACCCTGTTTGTGCCGGTTCGCGCGCAGCAAGGCTTTGGCGATGGTCAGGTGAATGCCACCATCAGCGGCCTGAACCTGCCGGGTGAAACCTTCGCGCCGATGCAGAAGCAGTGGCAGCTGGGCGTGCGTCCGGCTTTCCCGGCGCAAACCGTGAATTCCGGCGCTGTCCTCCAGCCGGGTGAAAGCTGGCAGGCTCCGGCGGCGCAAAGCGAGGGCTTCTCGCCGGCCACGTTGCAGGGGCAGCTGGTGTTCAGCGGTAAGCCGCCGCTGAACCTGGCGCGCTATATACGCGACCTGAAAGCCTATCCTTACGGCTGCCTGGAGCAGACCACCAGCGGGCTGTTCCCGTCGCTCTATACCAACGCCGCCCAGCTTAAAGCCCTGGGGATCGGCGGCGATAGCGATGAAAAGCGACGCGCGGCGGTGGATATCGGCATTTCTCGTCTGCTGCAGATGCAGCGCGATGATGGCGGTTTCGCCCTGTGGGATAAAGAAGGGCCGGAGGAGTACTGGTTGAGCGCCTACGCGATGGACTTCCTCGTCCGGGCGGGCGAGCAGGGCTACAGCGTACCAACGAACGCCGTCAATAACGGCAACCAGCGCCTGCTGCGTTATTTACAGGAGCCGGGGCTGATGACCGTCCGCTATAGCGATGATGCCCAGGCCAGCCGCTTTGCCGCTCAGGCCTACGCCGCGCTGGTACTGGCCCGGCAGCAGAAAGCGCCGCTCGGCGCGCTGCGCGAAATCTGGAGCCGTCACGACCAGGCGCGTTCCGGTCTGCCGCTGCTGCAGCTGGGCGTGGCCCTGAAATTGATGGGCGATGCGCCGCGCGGCGACGAAGCCCTGAAGCTGGCGCTGACGACGCCGCGGCAGGACGCGAACCGCTGGCTCGGCGATTACGGCAGCGAGCTGCGCGACGATGCGCTGAAGCTGGCGCTGCTGGAGGAGAACAAACTGCTGCCGGAAGCGCAAAATACGCTGCTCAGCCATCTGGCGGACGAAGCCTACGGCCAGCGCTGGCTCTCGACGCAGGAGAGTAACGCCCTGTTCCTGGCCGGGCGTACGCTGCAGGATCTCCCCGGCAGCTGGCAGGCGCAAACCTCCGTGCAGGCCGAACCGCTCTCCGGCGAGAAAGCGCAAACCCGCAACCTGACCGGCGACCAGCTGGCGGCCTTGCAGGTGACCAATACCGGCCAGCAGCCGCTGTGGCTCCGTCTCGACAGCAGCGGCTATCCGCAGAACGCGCCGCAGCCGGGGGGCAACGTGCTTGGCATTGAACGGCAAATTTTCGATACCCAGGGCCAGCAGAAATCGCTCTCTTCGCTGCGCAGCGGCGAACTGGTGTTGGTGAAGCTGGAAGTGACGGCTAAGCGTAACGTCCCGGACGCGCTGGTGGTGGATTTACTCCCGGCGGGGCTGGAGTTGGAAAACCAGAATCTGGCCAACAGCAGCGCCAGCCTGCAGGAGAACGGCGAGGTGGTGCAGAATCTGCTTAACCAGATGCAGCAGGCCGATATTCAGCACATTGAGTTTCGCGACGATCGCTTCGTCGCCGCGGTGGCTATCAATGAAGGCCAGCCGGTGACGCTGGTTTATCTGGCGCGCGCGGTGACGCCGGGCACCTATCAGGTACCGCAGCCGCAGGTCGAGTCAATGTACGTGCCGCAGTGGCGGGCAACCGGCGCGGCCAGCGGACCGCTCACCGTTGTACCCTAAATGCGGGCACTGAAGCGCATTAAACGCCGCTGGCGCTGGCTGGCGGCGTTTATTTTTTTGCTGTGGCTGCTGCTGCTGGCCGCCGATCGCCTGTGGCCGCTGCCGCTGCGCGAGGTGACGCCTGCCCGAGTGGTGGTGGCGGAAGACGGGACGCCGCTGTGGCGTTTCGCCGACGCGCAGGGCGTCTGGCGCTATCCGGTGACCCTGGCTGACGTTTCGCCGCGCTATTTACAGGCGCTGATCCAGTATGAAGATCGCTGGTTCTGGGATCACCCCGGCGTTAATCCGTTCTCGATCGTTCGCGCTGCCTGGCAGGATCTCACTTCCGGGCGGGTGATCTCCGGGGGCAGCACCCTGACCATGCAGGTGGCGCGCCTGCTCGATCCGCATCCCCGAACCTTCGGCGGCAAGCTGCGTCAGCTATGGCGCGCGCTGCAGCTGGAGTGGCATCTGTCAAAAAGCGAGATCCTCACGCTCTACCTCAACCGGGCGCCGTTCGGCGGTACGCTGCAGGGGATCGGCGCAGCCAGCTGGGCCTATCTCGGTAAACCGCCCGCGCAGCTTAGCTATGGCGAAGCGGCGCTGCTGGCGGTACTGCCGCAGGCGCCGAGCAGGCTGCGTCCGGATCGCTGGCCGGAGCGAGCGCAGGCGGCACGCGATAAAGTGCTGCTGCGGATGGAAAATCAGGGCGTGTGGCCATCGCTGCCGGTACGAGAAGCTATCGAGGAGCCCGTCTGGCTCTTTCCGCGGCAGATGCCGCAGCTGGCGCCGCTTTTTGCCCGCCGCGCGCTGGCGAGCAGCCGCGCAGAGAAGGTGGTAACGACGCTGGATGCCGGACTGCAGCGGCAGCTGGAAGACCTGGCGCTGAACTGGAAATCGCGCCTGCCGCCGCGCAGCTCTTTAGCGATGATCGTGGTCGACCATACCAATATGAAGGTGCGCGGTTGGGTAGGGTCGGTGGATATCAACGATGATAGCCGCTTTGGTCATATTGATATGGTCTCGGCGATCCGCTCCCCGGGCTCGGTTCTGAAGCCGTTTGTTTATGGTATGGCGCTGGATGAGGGGCTGATCCATCCGGCTTCGTTGTTACAGGATGTGCCGCGACGGTTTAGCGACTACCGGCCGGGGAATTTTGACAGCGGTTTTCACGGGCCGGTGAGCGCCAGCGACGCGCTGGTTCGCTCGCTGAACCTTCCGGCAGTGCAGGTGCTGGAGGCCTACGGGCCGAAGCGTTTTGCCGCCAGGCTACGCAATGCCGGATTGCCGCTGATGCTGCCCGCCGGCGCGGAGCCGAATCTGTCGCTGATCCTCGGCGGCGGCGGCGCGCGTCTGGCGGATATCGTGGCGGCGTACAGCGCGTTCGCCCGCCATGGTAAGGCGGGACAATTGCGCATCACGCCAGACTCACCGCTGGTTGAGAGGCCGCTGCTGTCGCCGGGCGCCGCGTGGATCGTGCGGCGCATACTGGCCGGCGAAGCGCAGCCGGTGCCCGATGCGTCGCTGGTGCAGGTGGTGCCGCTGGCGTGGAAAACCGGAACCAGCTACGGCTATCGCGATGCCTGGGCGATCGGCGTGAACGCTCGCTATCTGATAGGTATCTGGACCGGGCGACCCGACGGCACGCCGGTCGTCGGGCAGTTTGGCTTCGCCAGCGCGGTGCCGCTGCTGAACCAGGTGAATAATATGCTGCTGGCGCGCCCGGCGATGAGCCGCGGCGGATTGCCGGCCGACCCTCGCCCTTCGTCGGTCAGCGCCGGGACGGTTTGCTGGCCCGGCGGGCAGAATTTACCCGCGGGCGACGCGAACTGCCGCCGACGGCTGGCCACCTGGCTGCTCGATGAGAGCCAGCCGCCGACCCTGCTGCTGCCCGGCCAGGAAGGTATTCGCGGGATTCGCTTCCCGGTGTGGCTGAATGAGAAAGGGCTGCGGGTGGCGGCAGATTGCCCCGGCGCGGTAGAGAAAAGCCTCGACGTCTGGCCGCTGCCGCTTGAACCCTGGCTACCCGCAGGCGAACGGCGTCGCGTCAGGCTGCCTGCGGTTTCGGCGGCGTGTCCGCCGGTGCAAACCGCGGATGCCGCTCCGCTGGTGCTCTCCGGTCTTCGTGAAGGCGCGGTGGTTAAACGGCTGCCCGGCGAGCAAAAGGTGATGCTGCCGCTGCAAACGACCGGCGGGGAGGGGCGCCGCTGGTGGTTTCTTAACGGTGAGCCTCTGCAGGCGGAAGGCGCCGGCGCGACCCTTAACATCGAACGCCCTGACCGTTATCAGCTGGTAGTGATGGACGAGGCGGGGCAAATTGTTGCCGCGAACTTCACCGTGCAATAAACGTAACGTGCCTTAATTGGCGGGATTTGTTGTTTAAGGTCGCTTTTTTTTAAAAAAATGTTACCTAAACACATAGGCAATCGCCTTAGATGATGATTATAATTCGCGCCGTATTTATCGGTCTCATCTGCTCATCTGCAAAACAGAACAACATATATAAAGAGGTTATCATGGCTATTGAACGTACTTTTTCCATCATCAAACCAAACGCGGTGGCAAAAAACGTTATTGGCGGCATCTTTTCTCGCTTTGAAGCTGCAGGGTTCAAAATTGTTGGCACCAAAATGCTGCATCTGACCGTTGAACAGGCTCGCGGCTTCTATGCTGAGCACGAAGGTCGCCCGTTCTTTGACGGTCTGGTTGAATTCATGACTTCCGGCCCGATCGTGGTTTCCGTGCTGGAAGGCGAAAATGCGGTTCAGCGTCATCGTGACCTGCTGGGCGCAACCAACCCGGCGAACGCGCTGGCGGGTACCCTGCGCGCAGACTACGCTGACAGCTTCACCGAGAACGGCACCCACGGTTCCGATTCCGTTGAATCCGCTGCGCGCGAGATCGCGTTTTTCTTTGCTGAAGGCGAGGTTTGCCCGCGCACCCGCTAATCTCCCGCGTCTTTCACGCTACCGCTTTGTTGGCTTCATTCGCGCACCCCGGTCACATAGTTATCTATGCTCCCGGGATTTGCGAATTCGCCGCCTCGCCGTGACGTAAAATATTTTGGAGATACCCATCCTCGTCGTCTTTTCGACTATCGCGGTGTTGGCTGCGCGCGTTCACCCCGGTTGCTTATCTGTGCTCCCGGGGCTTCGCTTGCTTACCGCCTTGCGACAATCGAAAATCCTTAGAGGATCTGCCAGGCAGTTACAGATTTTTTCATCATTGCTGCGTGCAAACGTGGTATTGATGGACCAGAATTTGTAGAATACAGCGCCCCGGATGAGCAGTCGCTCCCGGGGCGTTTCTTTTTTCAACCCTCCAGGGGCCATAACGTGTAATAACGAGGCCGGAATCAATTATGTCTGAACAAATAGTCACACCTGATAGCGCCGCTCTGACGGTGCCGAACAAAGATGCCAAAATCAACCTGCTGGATTTGAATCGTCAGCAGCTGCGCGAGTTTTTCAAAAACATGGGCGAAAAGCCTTTCCGCGCCGATCAGGTGATGAAATGGATGTATCACTACTGCTGCGATAACTTTGATGAGATGACCGATATCAACAAAGTTCTGCGCGGCAAATTAAAGGAAGTCGCGGAGATTCGCGCCCCGGAAGTCGTTGAAGAGCAGCGCTCCAGCGACGGTACCATTAAGTGGGCGATTGCCGTTGGCGATCAGCGCGTCGAAACCGTGTATATCCCGGAAGACGATCGCGCCACCCTGTGCGTTTCTTCCCAGGTGGGCTGCGCGCTGGAGTGTAAATTCTGCTCTACGGCCCAGCAGGGCTTTAACCGCAACCTGCGGGTTTCGGAAATTATCGGCCAGGTCTGGCGCGCGGCGAAAATCGTCGGCGCGGTGAAGACCACCGGCGTACGTCCGATTACCAACGTGGTGATGATGGGGATGGGCGAGCCGCTGCTGAACCTGACTAACGTGGTGCCGGCCATGGAGATCATGCTCGACGACTTCGGCTTTGGTCTCTCTAAACGTCGCGTCACGCTCTCCACTTCCGGCGTGGTGCCGGCGCTCGATAAGCTTGGCGATATGATTGACGTCGCGCTGGCCATCTCTCTGCACGCGCCGAACGATACCATTCGTGATGAAATCGTGCCGATCAACAAGAAATACAATATTGAGACCTTCCTGAACTCGGTGCGTGGCTATATTTCGAAGTCCAACGCCAACCAGGGACGCGTCACTATCGAATACGTCATGCTGGATCACGTCAACGACGGCACCGAGCATGCGCACGAGCTGGCCGCGCTGCTGAAAGATACGCCGTGCAAGATCAACCTGATCCCATGGAACCCCTTCCCGGGCGCGCCGTATGGCCGTAGCTCCAACAGCCGTATCGACCGTTTCTCCAAGGTGTTAATGGAGTATGGTTTCACCACGATCGTGCGTAAAACCCGCGGCGACGATATTGATGCCGCCTGCGGTCAGCTGGCCGGCGACGTTATCGACCGTACCAAGCGTACGCTGCGTAAACGTATGCAGGGCGAAGCCATCGACGTGAAGGCGGTCTGATAATCAATGATGCAGCGCACAGCCCTGGCGGTGCGCTGCATATTTATGTGGAATCGCCGGGCGAAATACGCTGTTGTGGTTAATAATTACGGTGCGTTTTTGTCGACTTTGAGGCAGTATGTAGCGGTACAACAACCGCTTAGCATTCAATATTGATAAGTCTCTGTGATACCAGGTCATACGGACTTATACTGTTTGTCTGACGTTGAGCAGATGTCTCGCGGCGCGGGGTCACCGGCGCTGAATTTTAAATTTCACGTACCAGTAGTTGTAGCGAATGAATACTGAAGCCACTCAAGACCATCAAGAAGCAAACACCACGGGCGCGCGTCTGCGTAATGCCCGCGAACAACTCGGGCTCAGCCAGCAGGCGGTGGCTGAACGCTTATGCCTGAAGGTTTCCACGGTTCGTGATATTGAAGACGATAAGGCACCCGCCGATCTTGCTTCAACCTTCCTGCGCGGCTATATCCGCTCTTATGCCCGCCTTGTGCACATTCCTGAAGAAGAGCTGCTGCCGATGATGGCCAAGCAGGCTCCGATCCGGGCGGCGAAAGTTGCCCCCATGCAGAGCTTCTCGCTGGGTAAACGCCGTAAAAAGCGCGACGGCTGGCTAATGAGCTTTACCTGGCTGGTGCTGTTCGTGGTGATTGGCCTCAGCGGCGCCTGGTGGTGGCAGGACCACAAAGCGCAGCAGGACGAGATCTCCACGATGGCCGATCAATCCTCCGCCGAACTGAATGCGGGCGATAGCAACAGCCAAAGCATCCCTCTGGATAATCAATCTGCGAATTCTGCATCGGATACCGCCGCCAACAGCGCGCCTGTAGAAACGTCTCCGGCGCCAGCGGCGTCGACTCCGGCCCCGGCTCCGGCCGAGAATAACGCCGTTGTCGCGCCTTCTCAGGCCAACGTCGATACGGCGGCAGCGCCGGCAACTTCGCCGTTACCGACCGACCAGGCAAACGTGACCGCTGCGGCGGCCTCCGCCCAGGATCTGGTGCTGAATTTTACCGCCGACTGCTGGCTGGAAGTGAGCGATGCGACCGGTAAAAAGCTGTTCAGCGGTTTACAGCGTAAAGGCGGTAACCTCAATCTGAGCGGTCAGGCGCCTTATAAGCTGAAAATCGGTGCCCCGGCGGCGGTACAGATACAGTATCTGGGTAAACCAGTCGATTTGAGTCGTTTTATCAGAACTAACCAGGTTGCACGTCTGACCCTCAATGCCGAACAATCACCGGCGCAGTAACAGACGGGTAACGCGGGAGATTTTTCATGCATAACCAGGCTCCGATTCAACGTAGAAAATCAAAGCGAATTTACGTTGGGAATGTGCCGATTGGCGATGGCGCTCCCATCGCCGTACAGTCGATGACAAACACGCGCACCACCGATGTGGCGGCGACGGTAAATCAAATTAAAGCCCTTGAGCGCGTTGGCGCGGATATCGTGCGCGTTTCGGTGCCGACGATGGACGCGGCGGAAGCGTTCAAGCTTATCAAACAGCAGGTTAGCATACCGCTGGTTGCCGATATCCACTTCGATTACCGCATTGCCCTGAAGGTAGCGGAATACGGCGTTGATTGCCTGCGCATTAACCCGGGCAATATCGGTAACGAAGAGCGTATCCGCATGGTGGTGGACTGCGCTCGCGATAAAAACATCCCTATCCGCATCGGGGTGAACGCCGGCTCTCTGGAAAAAGATCTCCAGGAAAAATACGGTGAACCCACCCCGCAGGCGCTGCTGGAATCGGCAATGCGCCATGTCGATCACCTCGATCGTCTCAACTTCGATCAGTTTAAAGTCAGCGTGAAAGCTTCCGATGTGTTCCTGGCGGTTGAATCCTACCGCCTGCTGGCGAAACAGATCGATCAGCCTCTGCACCTCGGGATCACCGAAGCGGGCGGGGCGCGCAGCGGCGCGGTGAAGTCCGCGATCGGCCTCGGCCTGCTGCTGTCTGAAGGGATCGGCGATACGCTGCGCGTCTCCCTGGCGGCGGATCCGGTTGAAGAGATCAAAGTGGGCTTCGATATTCTCAAGTCGCTGCGCATTCGCTCTCGCGGGATCAACTTCATTGCCTGCCCGACATGTTCACGTCAGGAGTTTGACGTTATCGGTACCGTTAACGCGCTGGAGCAGCGGCTGGAAGATATCATTACGCCGATGGATATTTCGATCATTGGCTGCGTGGTAAACGGTCCCGGCGAGGCGCTGGTTTCCACCCTCGGCGTGACCGGCGGCAACAAGAAAAGCGGCCTGTACGAAGACGGCGTACGTAAAGACAGACTGGATAACGACGATATGATCGATCAGCTGGAAGCGCGTATTCGCGCTAAAGCATCGATGCTTGATGAGGCGCGTCGCATCGATATTCAGCAGGTTGAAGCGAAATAACGTGTTGGGAAGCGATACGCTTCCCGTGTATGATTGAACCTGCGGGCGCGAGGCGCCGGGGTTCATTTTTGTATATATAAAGAGAATAAACGTGGCAAAGAACATTCAAGCCATCCGTGGCATGAACGATTATCTGCCGGGCGAAACCGCTCTCTGGCAGCGCATTGAAGGCTCACTGAAGCAGGTGCTTGGTAGCTACGGTTACAGCGAAATCCGTTTGCCGATTGTAGAGCAGACCCCGTTATTCAAACGCGCTATCGGCGAAGTGACCGACGTGGTTGAAAAAGAGATGTACACCTTTGAGGACCGTAACGGCGATAGCCTGACTCTGCGTCCGGAAGGTACCGCTGGCTGCGTACGCGCCGGCATCGAACATGGTCTCCTGTACAATCAAGAACAGCGCCTGTGGTATATCGGGCCGATGTTCCGCCACGAACGTCCGCAAAAAGGGCGTTATCGCCAGTTCCACCAGATTGGCGCGGAAGCGTTCGGTCTGCAGGGGCCGGATATTGATGCCGAGCTGATTATGCTGACCGCCCGCTGGTGGCGCGAGCTGGGCATCTCCAGCCACGTTGCGCTGGAGCTGAACTCTATCGGTTCGCTGGAGGCTCGCGCTAACTATCGCGACGCGCTGGTGGCCTATCTTGAGCAGTATAAAGATAAGCTGGACGAAGACTGCAAACGCCGCATGTACACTAACCCGCTGCGCGTGCTGGATTCTAAAAACCCGGACGTCCAGGCGCTGCTGAACGACGCCCCGACGCTGGGCGACTATCTTGATGAAGAGTCCAAAGCGCATTTTGCGGGACTTTGCGCGCTGCTGGATGATGCCGGTATCCGCTATACCGTGAATCAGCGTCTGGTGCGCGGTCTCGACTATTACAACCGCACCGTGTTTGAGTGGGTCACCACCAGCCTCGGTTCCCAGGGCACCGTCTGCGCCGGCGGCCGTTACGATGGTCTGGTTGAGCAGCTTGGCGGTCGCGCAACCCCTGGCGTCGGCTTTGCGATGGGGCTGGAACGTCTTGTTTTACTGGTTCAGGCAGTGAATCCGGAATTTAAAGCCGATCCTGTTGTCGATATATACCTGGTAGCCTCCGGAACTGACACCCAGTCCGCAGCAATGCGTCTGGCTGAACAGGTACGCGATGCGTTACCCGGCGTTAAGCTGATGACCAACCACGGCGGCGGCAACTTTAAGAAGCAGTTTGCGCGCGCTGATAAATGGGGCGCTCGCGTTGCGCTGGTGCTGGGCGAGTCAGAAATCGCTGACGGAAACGTGGTAGTGAAAGATTTACGCTCAGGAGAGCAAACTACCGTAACGCAGGATAGCGTTGCCGCGCATTTGCGCACACTTCTGGGTTAATCTCCCGGGAATCATTAGTCAGGAGAAGGACTGCGTGGAACTTTACAATAACGAAAACGATCAGGTCGACGCGCTGAAGCGTTTCTTTGCTGAAAATGGCAAGGCGCTGGCCGTTGGGGTGATTTTGGGCGTTGGCGCGCTGGTTGGCTGGCGCTACTGGACCTCCCATCAGTTGGATACCGCCAGAGGCTCGTCTCTGGCTTATGAAAATGCGATTTCCGCCCTCAAATCGGATAAACCAGAAGCGCTGAACGCTGCGCAGAAATTTGCCGCCGACAGCAAAAACACCTATGGTGCGTTTGCTTCTCTTGAGCTGGCGCAGCAGTTTGTTGAGAAAAACGACCTGCAGAACGCTGAAAAGCAGCTTCAGCAGGGGCTTACGGCCGCTTCTGATGATAACCTGAAATCGGTTATCAATATGCGTCTTGCTCGCGTCCAGCTGCAGCTTAAGCAGCCTGATGCCGCGCTGAAAACCCTGGATGCCGTGAAAGGCGAAGGCTGGACCGCGATTGTCGCTGACCTGCGCGGCGAGATCCTGCTGAGCAAAGGCGATAAGCAAGGGGCGAAAGCAGCATGGGAAGCGGGCGCGAAAAGCGATGCCTCACCGGCGCTCAGCGAAATGATGCGTATGAAAATAAATAATTTGTCCATCTGAGAGGGACTCGATGCAATTGCGTAAATTACTTCTGCCAGGGCTGCTTTCCGTTACCTTATTGAGCGGCTGTTCGCTGTTTAACAGCGAAGAAGATGTGGTGAAAATGTCGCCACTGCCGACGGTGGAAAACCAGTTTACGCCGTCCACCTCCTGGAGCACCTCCGTTGGCGGCGGTATTGGCGAATTCTACTCTAACCTGCACCCGGCTTTTGCTGATGGCGTCGTGTATGCCGCCGATCGTAAAGGTACCGTTAAAGCCCTTAATTCAGGCGACGGCAAAGAGGTATGGTCGGTTAATCTGGCTGAGAAAGACGGCTGGTTCTCCCGCGCGCCTGCGCTGCTCTCCGGCGGCGTGACCGTCTCCGGCGGCCACGTTTATATCGGTAGCGAAAAAGCGAAAGTTTATGCGCTGAACACCAGCGACGGTACCGTCGCGTGGGAAGCGAGCGTGGCGGGTGAAGCGATTTCTCGTCCGGTCGTCAGCGACGGTATGGTGCTGATTCATACCACTAACGGTCAGCTTCAGGCGCTGAACGAAGCCGATGGCGCGGTGAAATGGACCGTTAACCTTGATATGCCAGCGCTCTCCCTGCGCGGCGAATCCGCTCCGGCTACCGCCTACGGCGCAGCTATTGTGGGCGGCGACAACGGTCGCGTCAGCGCGGTGCTGATGCAGCAGGGCCAGATGATTTGGCAGCAGCGTATCTCTACCGCGACCGGTCCGACCGAAATCGACCGGCTTAACGACGTTGACACGACGCCGGTTATCGTGAACGGCGTGATTTACGCGCTGGCCTACAACGGTAACCTGACGGCGCTGGATCTGCGCAGCGGCCAGATTATGTGGAAACGCGAGCTGGGTTCAGTGAACGATTTCATTGTCGACGGCAACCGTATTTACCTGGTTGACCAGAATGACCGTCTGCTGGCGCTCACCACCGACGGCGGCGTGACGCTGTGGACGCAAAGCGATCTGCTGCACCGTCTGCTGACTGCGCCTGTGCTGTATAATGGCAATCTGGTTGTTGGCGATAGCGAAGGCTATATGCACTGGGTCAACCCTGAAGATGGTCACTTTGTGGCTCAGCAGAAGGTGGACAGCTCAGGCTTCCTGACCGATCCGGTTGTTGCTGACGGCAAACTGCTGATTCAGGCGAAAGACGGCACGCTGTACGCGATTACGCGTTAACAACAGCGGTAGTCTATTTTTGAGAAACGGCCCCTGGCAGACAGGGGCCGTTTTGGCTTTTTTAAAAACGCCGTGAAAACGGGCGTTGTATCGATTTTTGTATGAGGCATTTAACATGATACCTGTGGTCGCGCTTGTCGGGCGCCCTAACGTTGGAAAATCCACGCTCTTTAACCGCTTAACGCGCACTCGCGATGCGTTGGTCGCGGATTTCCCGGGGCTGACTCGTGACCGTAAGTACGGTCGTGCTGAAGTGGAAGGCCGCGAATTTATCTGTATCGATACCGGCGGGATCGACGGTACCGAAGATGGCGTAGAAACGCGAATGGCGGAACAGTCGCTGCTGGCGATTGAAGAAGCGGACGTGGTGCTGTTTATGGTCGATGCGCGTGCGGGCCTGATGCCGGCGGATTCGGCAATTGCGAAACATCTGCGCTCCCGTGAGAAACCGACTTTCCTGGTGGCAAACAAAACTGACGGTATCGATGCCGATCAGGCGATTGCCGATTTTTGGTCGCTGGGGTTAGGCGAGATTTATCCTATCGCCGCTTCCCATGGCCGCGGCGTCACCAGCCTGCTCGAGCACGTGCTGCTGCCGTGGGTTGACGAAGTGAACCCGCCGGAAGAAGTGGACGAAGACGCGGCATACTGGGCGCAGTTCGAAGCCGAGCAGAATGGCGAAGCGCTTGAAGAGCCGGAAGATGATTTTAACCCGCAGGATCTGCCGATTAAGCTGGCGATTGTGGGCCGCCCGAACGTGGGTAAATCAACGCTCACCAACCGTATCCTGGGTGAAGATCGTGTGGTGGTTTACGATATGCCGGGAACCACTCGCGACAGCATCTACATCCCGATGCAGCGCGATGAGCGTGAATACGTCCTTATCGATACCGCAGGCGTGCGCAAGCGCGGAAAAATTACCGATGTCGTCGAAAAATTCTCGGTGATCAAAACGCTGCAGGCGATTGAAGACGCCAACGTGGTGCTGCTGGTGATTGATGCGCGCGAAGGGATTTCCGATCAGGATCTCTCCCTGCTGGGCTTTATCCTCAACAGCGGTCGTTCGCTGGTGATTGTCGTCAATAAATGGGACGGCCTGAGCCAGGAGGTAAAAGAGCAGGTGAAAGAGACCCTGGACTTCCGTCTGGGCTTTATCGACTTTGCCCGCGTGCACTTTATCTCCGCGCTGCACGGCAGCGGCGTAGGCAATCTGTTTGAATCCGTGCGCGAGGCGTACGACAGCGCAACCCGTCGCGTGGGTACCGCTATGCTGACCCGCATCATGACCATGGCTGCTGAAGACCATCAGCCGCCGCTGGTGCGCGGCCGTCGCGTGAAGCTGAAATATGCCCACGCCGGTGGTTATAACCCGCCGATCGTGGTTATTCACGGTAACCAGGTTAAAGATCTGCCGGATTCTTATAAACGCTACCTGATGAACTACTTCCGTAAATCGCTGGAAGTGATGGGTACGCCGATTCGTATTCAGTTCAAGGAAGGGGAAAACCCGTTTGCCAACAAACGCAATACCCTGACGCCGAACCAGATGCGTAAGCGTAAGCGCTTGATTAAGCACATCAAGAAAAGCAAATAAGCTATCCGCCAGCACCAAAAACCTAAAGCCCGCATCCGCCGGGCTTTTTTATTATCGCCATTGTACATGCGCAGAATAATAATAAACTCGCTTGAGGCCGGGTTATAAATGTGAGAAAAACCAGGGAGGATAAATATTTTTGTGACAATGAGGTCAGAATGAAACGCCTTTTAACCCTCCTGATACTGTTTCTTATTCCCATAGCCTGTGCCGCTGAATCACAACCGATTGAACCGCGCGTTAAGCCTGCTTATCCCGCGAAAGCCGAAAAAAAAGGGATACCGGGTCAGGTTAAAGCGCAATTTGACGTTGATGAGAATGGGCGTGTGACTCACGTTCGGTTATTAAGCTCCGATCCTTCCGGAATGTTTGATAATGAAGTCAGGGCCGCAATGGAAAAATGGCGATACGTCAAAGGGAAGCCTTCCAGCAATAACATCATTACCATTCATTTCAAGCCGGGGCCGCCTTGCGTAGAGGTGCCAGCGCCAAACCAGCCCGGCAGTATTCAAAGTAGCGGCGTCCCTTTTCGCTAAAGTAGAACGCAGATAAATGAGCGTAGGGAGAATCGTGTCAAACGATGGGGGCAGGGATATGAAAAAAACAATAGTGATGGTCGGTTTGGTTATTTTAGCCAGCAGCTGTACGCCGTTTCATCCTTCTGACTGTCATAAAACATCAGCGCTTGGGAGCTGTAGCTCCGGACGCTTCAGCGATGACGATAAATATGGCAAACAGGCGAGAGCGATAAAAGAGTCTATTGATTCCCGGTTATCCAATCGCTACGGCTGGACGGGGAAAAAATGCAGAATACATCTGAGATTTAGCGATGAGGGGAAACTGAATAGCGTGACAACGAGTGAAGGTCATAAAGCCTATTGCGCCGCGCTGGTTGATGCCGCTAAACGGGCCACTTTTCCGCCGTTTACCGATAAGCAGGTCTATGATGCTTTTGCTCAGTCCCGATTCAGTATGCAGGGTGAATAAAATTAAAGGTGGCGGACCGCCTGGGGGCGAATAACCTGCTGGAGGATAATGACTGGCAGCAGCCACAGATTGTGCAACCGTGATAAAATAAAGCGATATACCCGTCCTCAGGAGTCACCATGGAATTTGATTGCCCCGTGTGCCATGCGCAGCTTGCTGTTCAGGGCAATAGCGCCCGCTGCGAGCGTTGTGCGAAAGAGTATGTTGTCGAAGCCCGCTGCCCGGACTGCCACAAGCCGCTGGAGGTGTTAAAAGCCTGCGGCGCGGTGGATTATTTTTGCCAGAATGGCCACGGGCTGATTTCGAAAAAACGCGTCGAGTTTGTGCCGATTTAATCTTTATCGCTGACGCAGCCTTCGCCGTCGCGCCAGAGTTCAACCAGTGAATCTGGCGCACGATCCTCCGGGATGAGAATAATCAGGCTGTGGTAGTGCTGCTCGCTGACGATCTGGATGCGAAAAAAACGCTGGTCGCCCCGGCCAGGCGAGTCGGGCTGGCCCGGCGGCTTGCCCAGCGGTAGCGACTGTTGGAGAATCGTCGCGATCCGCTGCTTCTGTTGCTCGTTGAGCTTCGCCACGACGATCTTACGCATCCCGCTGAGCGCCGGGATCCAGGCAACGCCACCCTCGCGCGCCAGCTCAATCACCGCGTCATCGCTAAGATCGGCAAGATTCATAGCACCACTCCGACCCGCTCCCAGGCCTGAGTAATCGCCTCTGCGGTCTCTTTGCCAGAGCGTTTCTCGCCGTGGCGAATCGTCAGTCTGGCAAAGGCTGAGAAATCGGCGTCTTTCGCCAGAGATTGATCGCACACCGCGTCGTACCAGGCGTATCCCGCTTTCTCCCATGCAAAACCGCCGAGGGCGCTGGCGGCGAGATAAAAGGCGTGATTAGGAATGCCGGAGTTGATATGCACGCCGCCGTTATCCTGCTGGGTATGAACAAAATCTTTCATATGGGCGGGCTGCGGATCTTTGCCAAGGACAGGGTCATCGTATGCGGTACCCGGCTGCGACATTGAGCGCAGACCTTTGCCGTGGATGCCTTTCGCGAGTAGCCCCTCGCCAATGATCCAGTCCGCTTTGTCTGCCGTCTGCTGGCGCTGATACTGTTTGACCAGCGAACCGAAAACATCGGAAAGCGATTCGTTCAGCGCGCCGGATTGTTCGAAATAGATGAGACCGGCTTCGCTCTCCGTCACGCCGTGGCTTAGTTCGTGCGCCACCACGTCAATGGCGATAGTAAAACGATTAAAAATCTCGCCATCCCCGTCGCCAAACACCATTTGTTGGCCGTTCCAGAATGCGTTTTGATATTCGTGACCATAGTGGACGCTGCCGGTGAGCTTCAATCCGCGGTTATCCAGCGAATCGCGCTGGTAGCTCTTCCAGAAAAAATCATGGGTGATGCCGAGATAGTCATAGGCTTCATCAACGGCAACGTCGCCGTTGGAGGGCTGTCCCTCAAAACGGACCTGAGCACCCGGTAGATCCTGGGTCTGCCCGGCATCATAAATATCGCGTTCAAGCAGGCCCGGCGTGGTGACGTGGGGCGCGGCAGGACGCCCCGGAACGTGCGCCATCAGGGTCTGAACGTGGCTGAGGGTATTCTGCGCGCAGCGCTGCTGCTGAAGGGAACCGCGATCGACAATGCGGCGTAAAATGTAGGGCGGAATCACAT
This sequence comes from Klebsiella sp. CB_Kp196, assembly GCF_040061575.1. Classification (NCBI taxonomy): domain Bacteria; kingdom Pseudomonadati; phylum Pseudomonadota; class Gammaproteobacteria; order Enterobacterales; family Enterobacteriaceae; genus Klebsiella; species Klebsiella sp. CB_Kp196. The sequence goes on along the minus strand of NZ_JBEAFH010000059.1, from coordinate 38,053 downwards.
AACGAGGATAAGTATCTGGCATATCACGCTCCTTAGCCGGATAGAACCGTTTAAAAAGGGCATGACAGCAGTATAGTTATCCTCGGTCGAAATGGCAGGCTTATCCGGCTTTTTTGCGGGAACGGGTTTTCTTCACCGGCGTGATGTTCTTCACTTCGCTCTCTACCCAGCCATCGTTCAAACGGGTAGTGAGAACGTCTCCCTCGCGCACCTGTTTCGTTTGTTTCAGCACCTTGCCGTCGCTGGCGGAAGTGACGCTATAGCCGCGGGCCAGCGTCGCCAGCGGGCTGACGGCTTCCAGGTGCGTGACCATATTACCGAAGCGTTCACGTTGCTCGCCAAGACGCGCGCGGATGTTTTCCGCCAGCCGGTATTCCAGCTGTTGAATACGGCTCTGGGCGCGGTGAATTCGCGGCTGTGGGTTTTGTTGATTCAGGCGCTGCGCGGCGCGCTGCTGGCGCTGGTCGGCGCGCTTTATTTGCGTCTCAAGAGCGAAACGCATGCGCTGACGCAATCTTTCAAGCTCCGTTTGCTGACGGGCCAGCCGCAGCTGAGGATGCTGCTGCTGCAGGCGGTGAAAAACCTGGGTAAAGCGACGATGGCGGTTGGCAAGGAAGTAGTCCATTGCCATTTCAAGGCGCTGCTGCCTGGACTGGAGCTGGCGCAGCAGCTCCTGCTGGTTGCGGCTGACCATTTCCGCCGCCGCGGAAGGCGTCGGGGCGCGCAGGTCGGCGACAAAATCGGCGATAGTGACGTCAGTCTCATGGCCTACGGCGCTGACGATGGCAATAGGGCTGGCAAAAATCGCCCGCGCCACTCGCTCATCGTTAAAGCTCCATAAATCTTCCAGCGAACCGCCGCCGCGCCCGACAATCAGCACGTCGCACTCCTGGCGCGCGTTGGCCAGCTCAATCGCGCGAACGATCTGCCCCGGCGCATCTTCCCCCTGGACGGCGGTCGGGTAAATAATCACCGGCAGGGAAGGATCGCGGCGCTTGAGCACGTGTAAAATATCGTGCAGCGCAGCACCGGTTTTAGAGGTGATGACGCCGACGCAGTGCGCGGGGGAGGGGAGCGTTTTTTTATGCTGCTGATCGAACAAGCCTTCCGCCGCCAGCGCGGTCTTGAGCTGCTCATACTTCTGCTGAAGCAGACCTTCGCCCGCAGGCTGCATGCTTTCCACGATGATCTGATAATCGCCGCGCGGCTCGTACAGCGTGATATTGGCGCGGACCAGCACCTGCTGCCCGTGCTGCGGACGGAACGTCACGCGGCGGTTGCTGTTGCGGAACATCGCGCAGCGCACCTGGGCGTTATCGTCTTTTAGGGTGAAGTACCAGTGGCCGGAAGCGGGTTGGCTGAAATTGGAGATCTCGCCGCTGATCCATACCTGACCCATTTCACGTTCGAGCAGCAGTCGAACCGACTGATTGAGGCGGCTAACCGTGTAAATTGAGGGGGATTGAGATGGCAACATGTGAGCAAGATCAAATTCTAAATCAGCAGGTTATTCAGTCGATAGTAACCTGCTGGGAGGGGATCGCAAGTATTATTTGCAAAAAAGGGTAGATGCAATCGGTTACGCTCTGTATAATGCCACGGCAATATTTATCCACCCTGGTCGAGATATTGCCCATGCTACGTATCGCTAAAGAAGCCCTGACGTTTGACGACGTCCTCCTCGTTCCCGCTCATTCAACCGTTCTGCCAAATACCGCCGATCTCAGCACTCAGCTGACGAAAACCATTCGTCTGAATATTCCAATGCTCTCTGCTGCAATGGATACCGTGACGGAAGCGCGTCTGGCAATTGCCCTGGCACAGGAAGGCGGCATCGGCTTTATTCATAAAAACATGTCCATCGAGCGCCAGGCGGAAGAAGTTAAGCGCGTGAAGAAGCATGAGTCCGGCGTGGTTACCGACCCGCAGACCGTCCTGCCGACCACCACTCTGCGCGAAGTGAAAGAGCTGACTGAACGCAACGGTTTTGCTGGCTATCCGGTGGTGACCGAAGACAACGAGCTGGTCGGCATCATCACCGGTCGCGACGTGCGTTTCGTCACCGACCTGAATCAGCCGGTGAGCGTTTATATGACGCCGAAAGAGCGTCTGGTGACCGTTCGCGAAGGCGAAAGCCGCGAAGTGGTTTTTGCCAAAATGCATGAAAAACGCGTTGAGAAAGCGCTGGTTGTGGATGATAGCTTCCATCTTCTCGGCATGATCACCGTTAAAGATTTCCAGAAAGCGGAGCGTAAACCAAACGCCTGTAAAGATGAGCAGGGTCGCCTGCGCGTCGGTGCGGCGGTGGGTGCGGGCGCCGGTAACGAAGAGCGCGTGGATGCGCTGGTTGCCGCGGGCGTAGATATTCTGCTGATCGACTCCTCTCACGGCCACTCTGAAGGCGTATTGCAGCGTATCCGCGATACCCGTGCGAAATATCCTGACCTGCAAATCATCGGCGGCAACGTGGCGACCGGCGCGGGCGCACGTGCGCTGGCGGAAGCCGGCTGCAGCGCGGTGAAAGTGGGTATCGGCCCTGGCTCCATCTGTACGACTCGTATCGTGACCGGCGTGGGCGTTCCGCAGATCACCGCCGTTTCTGACGCGGTTGAAGCGCTGGAAGGCACCGGTATCCCGGTTATCGCCGACGGCGGTATTCGTTTCTCCGGCGATATTGCGAAAGCGATTGCCGCAGGCGCAGCCGCCGTCATGGTTGGCTCAATGCTGGCCGGTACCGAAGAGTCCCCGGGCGAAATCGAACTCTATCAGGGCCGTTCGTACAAATCATACCGCGGTATGGGTTCCCTTGGCGCGATGTCTAAAGGTTCCTCCGATCGCTACTTCCAGACCGATAACGCCGCCGACAAACTGGTACCGGAAGGTATCGAAGGTCGCGTCGCCTATAAAGGCCGCCTGAAAGAGATCATTCACCAGCAGATGGGCGGCCTGCGCTCCTGTATGGGCCTGACCGGTTGTGGTACCATCGACACCCTGCGGACCAAAGCGGAATTCGTGCGCATCAGCGGCGCGGGTATCCAGGAGAGCCACGTTCACGACGTGACTATCACCAAGGAATCCCCGAACTACCGCATGGGCTCCTGATTTTCATCGCCCGGCCACGCGCCGGGCGATTTATTTAACCTGTATCACTTGCCTCGGAATTATCGTCAATGACGGATAACATTCATAAACATCGTATTCTTATCCTGGACTTCGGTTCTCAGTACACCCAGCTGGTTGCGCGTCGCGTTCGTGAATTAGGTGTCTACTGTGAACTGTGGGCATGGGACGTGACTGAAGCTCAAATTCGTGAGTTTAATCCTAACGGCATTATTCTTTCCGGCGGCCCGGAAAGCACCACCGAAGATAACAGCCCGCGCGCGCCGCAGTATGTCTTTGAAGCCGGCGTGCCGGTATTCGGCGTATGCTACGGCATGCAGACCATGGCGATGCAGCTGGGCGGCCACGTTGAAGCCTCTAATGAACGTGAGTTTGGCTATGCGCAGGTTGAAGTGCAGACCGATAGCGCCCTGATTCACGGTATCGAAGATGCGCTGAGCGCGGATGGTAAGCCGATGCTGGACGTCTGGATGAGCCACGGCGACAAAGTCACCGCCATCCCGTCTGACTTCGTCACCGTTGCCAGCACCGAAACCTGCCCGTTCGCCATTATGGCCAACGAAGAGAAGCGCTTCTACGGCGTGCAGTTCCACCCGGAAGTGACCCACACCCGTCAGGGCCTGCGCATGCTGGAGCGTTTTGTACGTGAGATTTGCCAGTGTGAAGCGCTGTGGACCCCGGCCAAAATTATCGACGATGCCATCGAGCGCATTCGTCAGCAGGTTGGCGACGATAAAGTGATCCTCGGCCTGTCCGGCGGCGTGGATTCCTCCGTCACCGCCATGCTGCTGCACCGCGCCATCGGTAAAAACCTGACCTGCGTCTTTGTGGATAACGGTCTGCTGCGTCTGAATGAAGCCCAGCAGGTTATGGATATGTTTGGCGATCGCTTCGGCCTGAACATCGTTCACGTCGAAGGCGAGGCGCGTTTCCTGGCTGCGCTGGCGGGCGAAAACGATCCGGAAGCGAAGCGTAAAATCATCGGCCGCGTGTTCGTTGAAGTGTTTGACGAAGAAGCGCTGAAGCTGGAAGACGTGAAATGGCTGGCGCAAGGGACCATCTACCCTGACGTCATCGAGTCCGCGGCTTCCGCAACCGGTAAAGCGCACGTCATCAAATCTCACCACAACGTGGGCGGCCTGCCGAAAGAGATGAAGATGGGCCTCGTTGAACCGCTGCGCGAGCTGTTCAAAGATGAAGTGCGTAAGATTGGCCTCGAACTGGGTCTGCCGTACGATATGCTGTACCGCCACCCGTTCCCGGGGCCGGGTCTGGGCGTGCGCGTGCTGGGTGAAGTTAAGAAAGAGTACTGCGACCTGCTGCGCCGCGCGGATGCAATCTTTATTGAAGAGCTGCACAAAGCCGACCTGTACAACAAAGTGAGCCAGGCGTTCACCGTGTTCCTACCGGTCCGTTCCGTCGGCGTTATGGGCGATGGCCGTAAGTACGACTGGGTCGTTTCCCTGCGTGCGGTTGAAACCATCGACTTTATGACCGCTCACTGGGCGCATCTGCCGTACGATTTCCTCGGCCGCGTATCCAATCGCATCATCAATGAAGTCAACGGTATTTCCCGCGTGGTGTACGACATCAGCGGTAAGCCGCCGGCGACCATTGAGTGGGAATAAACTTTATTCTTTGCGTTAATTGAATAAAAAATAATGCCATTAATGATTGACGTCATTAATGGCATTTTTCTTAACAAGATCGCCGGATTACGGCATTCCCTGAGACGATGAATACCGATACACCGGGTTTCTACTGTCAGCCCCGTTCTTCAATCGCCGCTGGCGTATTCTCCCGCTGACACCATGCAATGGCCATCGCCAGAGCTGCCACCACCAGGGCCAGCGCGGCGGAAACCGCTAAACTACCCCTTATCCCGAGATGATCATTCAGCCACGCGTAGGCAAACGGCGAGGCGGCGGCCAGCAGCTGCGCGGGAATCAACAGAATACCGGTTCGCCGGGCATAATCCTCGGTGGCAAAAAGCTGCAGCGGCAGAGTGGCTTTAAATACGGTCGTCAGGCCGTTGATCGCGCCGTAACCCAGCACAAATCCGCCGGCCGCCCACGACAGATATGGCCCGCTCAGGCCGAGCGCAAAGCAGAGCGGCATCAACAGGGTGGTCAGTATCGTTAGCCGCAACGGCGTAAGGACAGAACCGGATGCCACTTCGAGAAAGCGCGCGCCGGTTTGCCCAATCCCCCACAGCATTCCCACCGCGACAGAAAGCCCGACGCTGGCGATATACTCGGGGAGATGCGTCGAGGTACCGTTGGAAACAAAGGTAACCAGCGCAATCAGCGACGCGTACAGGAGGGCAGGGCGTTTATCGCGGGGGGAGAGCCGCTGGCGTTGCATTATCCGTTTCGGTGACGGCAGTCGATGATTTGGCATTTTCCACAGCAGCATCGCGCTAAGCAGGCCAAACAGGGCATAAACCAGCAGCGCATGCCGCCAGTCCATCTGCGTCAACAACCCGGCGCCGAGCGGCCAGAACAGAGCCGAAGCCAGGCCGCCGGCCAGCGTCACGCGTGAGATAGTTAATCTGGCGCTTTGCCCATAGATATTCACCAGCGCGGCGAACAGCGCGTCGTAGAGCGCCAGACGCATCCCGGCGCCGGTCAGAACCCAGGCGGCGAACCAGCCCGGCAGACTCTGGACGTAAGCCATTACCAGGCAGCCCGCTGAAATCATCAGCGTACCCGTGACCACCACCCGTTGCCCCCCAAAGCGGGCCAGTAGCCGGGCGACAAACGGGGAGAGCATCGCCATCATCAGCATGGCGATAGTCAGGCCAAAGTAGATTTCCGTTGCGGCCCAGCCGGTCTCCTGAGCAATAGCTCTGGCGAAAGTGCCGGGCATATAAAATGAGATTCCCCAGTTTATTAGCTGGTTGCACCCGGCGGCAAGCGTGACGGCGCCCGGCGCGGAGAGTGGTTTTGCAGATGTTTTCATGATCGTCCATTTTGTTACGCTGTTGTCGGCAGCATACCCTGCACGCTATTGTGGAGGCAGGCCGGTCCATTTATGACCCTTATAAGAGAAACTTTGTGATGATGACGCTCAATCTGGGAAATCTGGCGACGTTCCGCCTGGTGGTACAGCGCGGAAGCTTTTCCGCCGCAGCTGACCTGCTGGGGCTGTCGCAGCCTGCGGTAAGTCTGCAGGTACGTCAGCTGGAACAATTTCTCCAAACCAGACTGCTTGAGCGAACAGGACGAGGCATCAAAGCGACGGCGGCCGGCATCGCCCTGCTGGCGCACAGCGAGCGGATTGAACTGGCGGTGGGCGCGGCAGTGCAATCGGTTAGCGAATTCAATCGAGAAATCAGCGGCTCGATAACGTTGGGTACCGGGGCGACCGCCTGTATCCACCTGTTACCGCCGCTGCTGCAGAAGCTGCATCAGGATCACCCTCTGCTGACGGTGAGGGTCACGGTTGGCAATACCCTGGAAGTGGTTCGGGCTATCGAGGAGAACCGGCTTGATCTGGGCCTTTGTACGCTTCCGGCGAACGGACGCAGCCTGGCGGTGACGCCGGTTTTAGATGAAGAGTTTGTCGGTATTTTTAGCGATGCTCAGGACGACCTGCCCTCGCCGCTGACGCCAGAGGTTCTGCAATCATTGCCGCTAATTGCTTTTGAAGCGGGGAGCGGAACCCGGGATCTGATTGACGGCTGGTTTCGCCATAATGGACTGATGGTCGTGCCAGTCATGCAGTTAGGCAGCATTGAGGCGATTAAGCGCATGGTGCGCGCGGGGCTGGGATACAGCATCGTGCCGCGTATGGCGGTAGAGGAGCCGCAGGATCGCGTCGGCCTGAACGTACAATCGTTGACTCCGCGTCTCTATCGGCAGTTAGGCATCGTCATGCGGCAGGATAAAATCATCACTAAAGGCATCGCTGAAGTGCTGCGTTTGCTCTCTCAGGCCGGTTGCTGAACAACGTACCGCGCTTATTTTTGTAGCGGCGTTTTTAGCGGATCTGAAGGTTCAACGGTGATAGTGGATTGCTGCGATTGCTTTTTGTCCTGATGATGGTACCAGGCACCGATGGAGGAGTAGACAAAGCGTCCAAAGAAGAAGATAAAGCTGATAAGCAGTACGATACGGGTCATGCGACGGTTAAATCGATGTCGTTTACGCATACTGGGTGCCTGACTCACAAAAGGTTCCTTAAAGTATACCCAAAGGATGGGCGATGTGCGTATTAAGGCACAGTAACGCGGAAGGGTCAATTGATGAGGATGTAAAAATCCCAGGGGTAAAACATTAATTAATGTTATATAAGATAATCCTCGTATTTACATGCTTTCTGCTTATCGCAAATTGATGTTAAAAAAAAGACATTATTAATATTAGCGACGTGATTTTTTGATTTATATCAATCGTCTATTCTCACCGACAACTAAAATCACCAGCCAGTTCCGCGTTGTTATTCCTTGCGCGATTATGACGGTTGGTTGGATGCCTGCCTGAATATACCCTGCAGGATTTAGGGTTATCCGTAGAGCATCTATGAACATTATTAAACTTTACAGACGATATCGGGATAAATGGTGGTCGCTGCCGCTCATCTTACCCATCCTTTTACTCCCCTTGGCAAGATGGGCGAACACCGTTGCTGTACTGAATGGTAATGAAGTTTATCTTTACTATTTACCTCTGGCGTTAGTGCTGAGCCTAATGCTGTTTTTCGGCTGGGCTGCTTTACCAGGGATCGTTGTCGGTTTGCTGCTTTCCATTACGCGCGGCATGACGCTGGAAGATTCCATCGGCGTGATTTTCCATTTTCTTATTCCGACCGTCCTTTGCTGGGGCGGGTATCGCGTTTTTGTTCCGCGAAGACAGCAAATCTCGCATGGCAATGTGCGACTGATGCCTCAACGATTGTTCTGGCAAATGTTGCTGCCATCGCTGATCTTTCTTATCCTTTCCCAGCTCGCCGAGTATCTGGGGATCCATCCCCGCGCGACCGGGTTGATTGGGGTCAACCCCTTAAGTTTGCGTTCGCTTATCACCTTTCAGGCCCTGATGGCCGGATGCCTGACCGGGGTGCCACTATGCTACTTTCTGATTCGAATGATCCGCAACCCGCTCTATATTCGGGGTTTTATTTCTCAGATTCGTCTGCAGATCGATCCGAAAATAAAGTACTTTGAGTTTATTATATGGGCGGCAGTGCTGTTAGTTTTATTAGTGCTGCTATTAATGCCGCTGAGTAGTACGAGCACTATTTTTAGTACAAATTATACCTTGTCCTTGCTTATGCCGGTGATGCTGTGGGGGGCGATGCGCTTTGGCTATCGCTTCATTTCATTAGTCTGGTCCCCTGTTTTAATTGTTATTATCCACTTTCACTATCAATATCTTCCGCAGTCACCGATTTACAGTAATCAGCTGGCTATTACCTCCTCCAGCTATCTGGTGTTTTCATTTATTATCGCCTATATGGCGATGCTGGCGACGCAGCAGCGAATTTTTTATGCGCGGATGCGGCGGATGGCCTTTATTGATCCGGTTGTACGCTTGCCCAATATCCGCGCGCTGAGCCGGGCGTTAAATAAATCCTCCTGGTCAGTGCTGTGCTTCTTACGCATTCCCGAGCTGGAAATATTGGGCCGCCATTACGGCGTTCTGTTGCGCATTCAGTACAAGCAGCTGCTGGCCGAGTCGCTTGGCGATCTGTTGCAGCCCGGGGAGGATATCTATCAGATGGCCGGGCATGAGCTGGTGGTCCATCTGAACAGTGAAGAGTATCAGCAGCGAGTCCCTCTGCTGTTTGAACAGCTCAAAAAGTTTCGCTTTGTCTGGAACGGTATGCCGCTGCAGCCGCCCGTGGGATTCAGCTATTGCCACGTTCGCTCTCCGGTGATGCATCTGCATTTACTGCTTGGAGAACTCAGCGGCGCGGCTGACCTTTCCCTGGCGACCGGAAGTCCTGAAAATTTACAGCGTCGCGGCGCCATTAATACCCAGCAGGAGCTGAAAGACAAAGTCACGATAATGAATCAGCTGGTGAAGGCGCTGGAGCACGATCGCTTCGTTCTGATGGCACAACCGATCGTCGGCATCCGGGGGGATAGCTATCATGAAGTTCTGCTGAGGATGCTGAACGACAACGATGAAATCATCATGCCGGATGCTTTTTTACCGGTGGCGCACGAGTTTGGACTGTCGGCGCGCATCGATAGCTGGGTCCTCGAACATACGCTGATCTTTATGGACAAGCGGCGCAAAAAGCTTCCTGGAATGCGTCTGGCGATAAATATCTCGCCGTTTTCAGTGAGTAACAGTTATTTTCATCAGCAGGTAAAAACGCTGCTGGAGCATTATGACATTGAACCCTGGCAGATTATTTTTGAGCTGACGGAGAACCATTCACTGACCAATCCCGAGCAGGCGCGGAAAACCCTGGCGCAGCTTCAGGACCTGGGCTGTCGGGTAGCGATTGATGACTTTGGCACCGGCTATGCCAGCTACGCGCGGCTGAAAACGATGAATGCGGATCTGCTGAAAATCGACGGTAGTTTTATTCGTAATCTGGTGACCAGCAGTCTGGACTATCAGGCCGTTGCCTCTATTTGCCTTCTGGCGAGGATGAAAAACATGCAGGTGGTGGCCGAATATGTCGAAACGCCCGAGATTCGGCAGGCTGTGGTTTCGCTGGGGATTGATTATATGCAGGGCTATGATATCGGCAAACCGGCCCCGCTTGAGGCGCTGGTTGAGGATTGATAAGCGAATGGGCCGGACGTCCGGCCCATATGCGCGAAACTAGCTTGCCGCGTCAGGCTTCTCTTCTTCGCTGATTTTCAGCCACCAGTCAGGTACCCCTTCCCAGTATTCCTGCTCTTTTTCCAGATCGAGCAGCACCAGCGCATTCTGGCTAAACCAGTCGTGCGGGAAGGTTAGCGTCCAGTGGTTTGCCTCGGTTTTCAGCGTAAGGCTCGGCGGCGTTGTCGTTGCCTGACGCTGGTTATTCAGCAGCACGCCAAGGCGCAGCAGCTGAATTAACGGCAGAAACTGCTTCTTCTTAAACAGCGTGAAACGCGGTAAATCATCCAGCTTAATCGCTTTACGGTGATAGCGAACTAAGGTGGCCATCAGCATCTGCTGTTCCTGATTAAAGCCCGGCAGATCGCTGTTTTGCAGGATATAAGCCGAATGACGGTGCATGCCGCTGTGGTTAATATTCAAGCCGACTTCATGCAGCATGGTCGCCCATTTCAGCAGCGCCGCCAGATGGGGGTTCGCGAGCTTGGGATTCTGCTCCTGCCATTGCTCATAAATATGCGTGGTGGTCTCCAGCACCCGACGCGCCTGCTCGCGATCGATATTGTACTGGTTCGCCAGGCTCTGCGCGGTGCGGCTACGGATATCCTGGTGACGGAAACGTCCTTCCATCTCGTACAGTACGCCTTCGCGCAGCGCGCCGTCGGACAAGCGCAGCTCTTTAATCGCCAGCGCGTCAAACACCCCGCACAGGATAGCCAGACCGGGCGCAAAAACGGCTTTCCGATCTTCAGACAGCCCGGGCAGGCTTAGCGAGTCGAAGTTTTTATACTTCAGCAGCTCTTCGACCAGCATCTCGAGGCGCTCGGGAGTGATGAACCCGTCTTTCTCGCCCATGGCCACCAGCACTTCGTGAGCGGCTTTAATGGTGCCCGACGCGCCCAGGGCGACGTTCCACCCCTGGATGCGGAACTGCCAGGCCAGAGTTTCCAGCTTCTGCACGGCGGAAAGACGCGCGCGCTGGAAATTCTCTTTGTTGATGACGCCGCCAGCAAAGTAGGCCTGAGAGAAGCTCACGCAGCCCATACGGCGGCTTTCCACCAGGCGAGGCTCGAAATCCTCGCCGATAACCAGCTCGGTAGAGCCGCCGCCGATATCGATGACCAGCTTACGGCCTCGCTCCGGCTGCGTGTGCTCCACGCCCATAAAAATCAGACGCGCTTCTTCGTTGCCGGGAATGATTTCGATCGGGTAGGGGATGACCTGCTCCGCGCGTTTGAGGAAATCTGCGGCGTTTGTCGCCTGGCGCAGCGTGTGCGTGCCGACGATACAGACGCTTGATGGGTCAAAACCCTGCAGGCGCTCGGCGAACAGCGACAGGCAGTTCAGCCCGCGCGCAATAGCCTCTTCGCTCAGTACAGAGTTTTCATCCAGGCCGTCGGCCAGATGTACGCGCTGCTTCAGACGACCGATGATCTGCATTGCCCCGTCAACGACACGGGCGATCACCATATGAAAACTGTTCGAACCGAGGTCGACCGCAGCGAACTCCTGCGGCCGAGGGGCATTTTCGTTTATTGGCATAGGTTAATCGGGCTGTTCAAGTGATTTGAGGTAGTCGTATATCGCCATCTGTGCGCGCACTTTGCGGCGATTGCCGCGCGGCACGTAGCGATTACTCAGTTCTTTATCAAGATAGCGTGCTTTCACCGTATCGTTGAAGAGGAGATCGAAAATATCCAGCACCCGCTGTTTCAGGCGCGGATCCAGCAGCGGCGCGGCCACTTCGATACGATAGTCAATATTGCGCGTCATCCAGTCCGCGGACGATAGCCAAACCTGCTTATCGCCGCCGTTTTCAAAGCAATAAACGCGGTCATGCTCAAGGAAACGGTCAACAATGCTGGTCACGCGAATATTTTCGCTGATTCCTTCCAGACCGGGGATCAGCGAGCACATACCGCGAATAAGCAAATTAACCGGCACGCCGGAGCTGGAAGCGGCGTAGAGACGGTCTACCAGCCCCTTATCGACCAGGTTGTTCAGCTTCAGCATGATGCCCGATGGCTGACCATTTTGCGCGTTGGCGATTTCACGATCGATCATCTCATAAAGCAGGCGACGCGAGTTTTGCGGCGACACCAGCAGATAATCGAAGCTGACCGGGCGGTAGGGGTTTTCGATAAAGTTAAATACCCGGCGGACTTCATTGGTGATGCGCGCATCGGCGGTCAGCAGCGAGTAGTCGGTGTAAAGACGCGCGGTTTTTTCGTTGAAGTTGCCGGTACCGATATGCGCATAGCGCACGACTTCATCGCCCTCTTTGCGCGAAACCAGGAACAGCTTGGCGTGGATCTTGAGGCCCGGCGCGGAGAAGATAACGTGCACGCCAGCTTCGGTCAGGCGTTTAGCCCAATGAATATTGGCTTCTTCATCGAAACGCGCCTGCAGCTCCACGACCACCGTCACTTTCTTACCGTTGTGGGCGGCGTGAATCATCGAGTCGATAATCCGTGAATCTTTCGCGACGCGGTAGATGTTGATTTTGATAGCCAGCACGCTTGGGTCGAAAGAGGCCTGGCGCAGCAGCTCAAGGACGTGTTCAAACGTATGGTACGGGTAGTAAAGCAGCACGTCGCGTTCGCGGATTGCGTCAAAGCCGTTGCGGAATTTATCAAACCACAGATGACGCAGACGCGGCATCGGTTTGTTGACCAGATTGGCTTTGCCGACGTTCGGGAAGCCGATAAAGTCTTTAAAGTTGTGGTAACGACCGCCCGGCAGCATTGAATCGTAGTTGGAGATGGAGAGCTTATCGCGCAGCATTTCGACCATCGCGTCGGGCATATCGCGCTGATAAACGAAGCGCACCGGCTCGGCGGTCAGGCGCTGTTTCAGGCTGGAGGACATCAGCTCCATCAGGCTCGATTCCATCTCGTGCACCAGATCGTATTCGGCGTCACGGGTCATTTTCATCGAGTAGGCGTTCAGCGCGTCGTAATCAAAAAAGCCCTTGAAGATATCATCCAGGCAGTAGCGCAGGATATTATCTAACAGAATCATCGGCTTGCGGCGGCGAGGCGCTTCCGGCGGCAGGTTCACAAAACGCGGCACCTTGTCTGACGGAATTTCAAGCAGCGCGTAATTGATGGTATCCCCGCGAATAATCTCGACGGCCAGGTAGGTGTAATCATCCTTCAGGAACTGCACCAGATCCGTTTCGCGGTTAATCAGTATTGGCGTGATGTGCTGACGAAGATACAGCTTGAAGTAGTTACGCAGCCAGGACTGCTGGTTGACGGAGAGCTGGCGTTCGTTGATCAGGAAAATCTGGTTACGCGCCATTTCCAGCAGCAGCTCGTTGTATAAGCCGTCAAACTCCTGATCGGCCTTGAGCACGCGGGCCTGAATTTTGCCCAGCAGATGGCGAGAGTGTGCGGTACTGCCTTGTTCTTCGCTGATGATGATGCGGCGCTTCAGCTCGGCAAAGCGCACTTTATAAAATTCATCGAGGTTATTGGAGTAAATCCCTAAAAAGCGCATGCGCTCGATCAGCGGGTTGCTTTTGTCCGCCGCTTCCTGAAGTACGCGCTCGTTAAAGGATAACCAGCTGAGTTCTTTTTCGATGTATAGCTTTTCCTGGCCCATTACAGCTCACACTCCGGTAGATGTATGTTGCTTTTTCATTATGGCGAGCTTTGCCACTGAATGTCCAATTATGTCAAAGAAGTATGACTGTTTTCTTTCAGTATATAGCGAAGAAAAACAGACGATTTTCGCGACTTACGTTATGTTCAAGGCAAGGTGAGATTCAGGAGCAAAACCATGTGGGAGACGCGAGCGTTAGAACTGAATAATCAGGATATATGGAACTGGTCATCGGTATGCAATCTGGTCAGGTATGCCTCTCAGCATGGCTTTAATACTATCGTGGTGGGGCAGGCAGATCTCTTCGGTAAGCTGGTGTCCCCGAAGGGATATACGCCTTTTCACTATAACGATAGCGTTTCCAGCCAGCAGAGAGCGCGCTGTATCTACCTTAATCGTCTCGCCATGTATTGCCGCGAACAGGGGCTGCGATTTTATTTACAGGCAAAAGAGCTGGATTTCCCAACGGAATTGCTGTTGTCGCATAAGTATCTACTGGATAACCAGCAAGGGATCCTTTTTGATGTGGATTTCTGGAGCCGCTGGCTGACAGACAAAATTCGCGGCGTTTGTCAGGGAATTCCAGCTTTAACAGGGCTAATTATTGCGCTTTCCAGCACCGATGGTTTATTGCCGATTACGCGCCCTAAATGGGATATAAACGCCAGGGATGAGCCTGAAAATACCCGGCAACCGTCGCAAAGCTTTGTGCTCTATCGCCGTTGTTTTCAAGCGCTCAGCCAGGTGGTTACCGCACAAAATAAACATCTGGTTTTGCGGGTTTTCCCTGCAAGTAATGATGATCTTGGTACCGTTCTCGATGCTATCGAGCCGCTTCCGCCAAGCGTTTCGGTATCGATCAAGTTAACGCCAGAACGTTTCTGGCCAGCATTTCCAAATAATCCCGCACTGCTTCAGGTCACTATGCGAGACGTCTGGGTTGATATTGATTTAGCAGGCGAAGAGGTGGGCTGGGGCGTTATGCCTTTCTTGCGCATTGATGAGTTAAAAGGCCGACTGCTGTGGTGCCAAAGCGCGAATCCCAGAATCACCGGTGCGATATGCAAAACCAGTTGGGAGAGCGTTGATAACCACTGGATACCGGAAACGTTAAGCGAATGCAATCTGTTTGCCTGTAGCCAGCTGTTAGGTCATGGTGCGGGAAAGACCCAGGAGCAGCTGTTGGATCTCTGGCTGGCTGAGCGTTACGGCTGGTGCCCCGATGTTACAGTCGCCCGCCGTTTTCAGCAGCTACTTGAGCAGGCAACGGAGGTGCTTTACCAGGCGATTTATGTTCGCGATCACGTTTTTCACCGCCATAGTCAGCTACCGGAAAGCTATGGTCAGGCAGTATGGAGTTTGTACAGCCAGCTGGCGCGTAATCACTGGCTGCCGGGGTCGGCCCAGGATATCCACTTCACGCGTGACAATCCGCAAATATCGATGGAAAACCTCACGCGAATTGCGCAAGAGAAGGATGAGGTAGCGGCAGATGCCCTGAAGCTATGCGCGCAGGCGCTGGAGTTTGCCGAGAATGCCGCGTTTCCCACGGCGCTCTATCGGCTCTGGCAGAATGAATGGCGGGGGCTCGCACTCTACTGTCAGCTGTTCACGCATGCACAGAAAGCTTTTTTTACGCTGCATTTTGCTCGTGAGGTGGAGAATAGCTGGAGTATGAGAGAAATCTGCCATATCAACGTGCAGGCGTTGTATCAGGGGGCATCCGAAATGGAGATGCTTTGCCAGCAGATGAACGAAGCATCGCCTGGGTTTTATATCATGTTCGATGCGGGTCGGGTTCGTAGCCTGGCTGATAGCCTGAGTAGCGAACTATCGGCACTCAGGCATTAGGTATTAACGCGTGCGGTATAAAGCCTCGACCAGGCTGAGCATCGCCAGCGCCTGGCCATATGGCATCGCAGTTAGGGGGATTCGTCGGTAATGGTCAAGGTCGTGTCCCATTGCCGTGCCAAATGAAACCTGGGTTAATTCTCCCTCCGGCGAGATATGCTCAATAATGCCTGCGATTGCTCGTTCGGCAACGGGTAGATAGCTGTCGTCCAGGTAGCCGAGACGTATCGCTTTCAGGATACCGGCTGCAAATCCCCCTGTTGCTGAGGCTTCAGCGTAGCTTGTTGCATCATCTAATAGCGTCGGCCATAGCCCGTTTTCACATTGACAGCGGGCGAGGGCGGATACCTGGCCCTGCAGGATGTTACAGAGCTGGCGATAGAAGGCGTCATGCTCATCAAGATTGAGCATTTCCAGTAGTTCAGGAATCGCCAGTGTTATCCAGCTATTGCCACGAGCCCATCGGGCACCGGCAAAATGATGCCTGCCGTCGAAATTCCAGCCGTGAAACCATAAACCACTTTTTCTATCCGTAAGGTAGTGAATGTGCTGTAGAAATTGAAATTTTGCTTCTTCTACCCAGTAAGGTTTTTGCAATAAAAGCCCAATCCTGGCCAGAGGCAGGACCGCCATCATCAAGGTGTCATCCCAGATTTGCTGATAATGCGCGTTTTCGTAGGTGACATGCTGCATGCAGCCTTCATCAGTGCGCGGAATCTGACGATAAAGCGCATCACCCCACACTTCCAGATACGCGCGCCATTCGTGACGAGCGTCCTGCTGGTAGCGACTGGAAAGCGTCAAAAAAGGGATCGCGGTATTAATATTCTTCTCCGGCGTTCCTTCGGCGAAACGGGCGCTGAACCAGTCGTCAATAATCTGCCTGGCGCGAGATGAGCCGGTAAGTTCATGGTAGCGGTAGAGACCAAACAAGCCGATACCATGTGTCCATTCCCATCCAGCCCAGCCTTTTGTATCAATCACGCGCCCGTCAGGCAGGCGCTGCAGGAATTGACCATTGTCATCCTGAATTGCGGTGAGGCTATCGATCAGTTTTTCGATAAGACGGATGATTTCAGGATGGCTTATTTTCTGCGACATAGTGATTCCTTTGCGCTGTCGTTTCAGCTGTATGCTGCCAGTGGGTATTCATATGCGGATGCCCGGTAAGTAACTCTACGGTTTGTCGTACCTGCGTTGATGCATCTTCGGGTTTACCGCCAGACCGCAGACGCTCTAGCTCGAAGGTAAGCGTCTTATGACACTCCTGGCTTAGACGAAAGCGAAACGCGCCGTACATCGCCAGCAGAGTGAGTAAACCCGGTCCGATAAGGAATACCCACCAGATGCCGTTTAGCGCGGCGGCATCTTGCGACTCTGCGCCTTTGGTAAAGCCAAACGCCTCCAGCGCCAGTCCAACAATAAACAGGGCCAGGGCCTGGGAAAATTTGCGCGTTAGCATCATGACGCCCGCGTAAATGCCTTCACGTCTGACGCCGGTATAAGCTTCATCCACATCAGGTAAAAAGTTGTAGACGTTCCATGGGATAAGATAGGTTCCGCCGCGTGCGATACCCATCACGATGGCCCCGCCGAATAAGAACCCTGATAAATGGCTAATGGAGGCGGAAAGCTGGCTGAACCACAGTAGAGCGCACATAATCAGTGCAATTGCCAGTTTGTAGGCGTTGCCGTTGCCGATGCGAATACAAAGCCAGGTAAAGAAAGGGATGGCAAAAAATTGAAATAGCGTCATCAGGCTCATTGCCTGGGAAGCTAAGGATGCGCCGACCTGAAGTACATATGTAAGATAGTGCATAAACAGCGAGCCGAAAATATCCAGGGCGACGGCTCCGCCAACGTACATCATGATGTGAATACGAAAAGTACGTAAACGGAAAGTTGAAGCCATTTCTCGATACAGCGAAATAATTGTTTTCCCCATCCCGCACTGAGTCGAAGGCGGCGGGAGATTCTCCCGTTCCCAGGTTCCCCGCCAAACGAAGATCCACGGTAGGGCGAAGAGTACGGAAAAGACCAGGCCGATATATAAAAATGCCTGCGATTTATCGGCGACGTGCGCCAAAATTTGTCCTGGGATAAGTGCAGATAAAAACGCTGTCGCCTGGGCAAATAGCATCCGCGCGCCAGACATTTTTGAACGCAGATCGTAACGCGAGGTCATCTCCGCAGGCAGCGTATCGTAGGGCACCATCAAGAGGGTAAAAACGGTGCTGAATAACAAATAAGTACCAAGATACCAGGAATAGCCAAAACCGCTTACCCACATCAGGGCAAAGCAAAAGGAGAGCGGCGCGCCGATAATAAAGAATATTCGGCGTCGCCCCCAGCGCGTGCGAATATTGTCGGTGATATAACCCATGATCGGGTCGGTGATGCCATCCCAAATTTTGGCGATCGCAAAGATGGATGCGGCGGCGGCGGGAGAAAGGCCCGCCACTTCAATATAAAAATAAAGCAGCCAAAGCCCGGTGATCGTCATTGCCCCGCTGCCGAAGATATCGCCCATCCCCCAGCAGAGAATATTGCGTGTTTTTACTTCCCGTGGTGCCGTTACTGTCCTCGTCATTTTCCTGTCTCTTCTGTCAGTAAAGAGGAAGTAGCACAGTAAAAGAGGTGAAAATTTTGCGGAATCGTCATTAAGGCGCTTTTGTTAAGAACTGAGAGCGGGGCGGAGAAAGCGGATTAAATGAAATAAATAGCGTGATATGGCCGGCAGTATTAGGACGGGCGAAAAAATGAAATGTGATAGCCATCGCTATTTCTGCGGAAGGAGCGAGAAGAAATGTGTCCGAAATCACAGATGAACTGCGGGAAAAAAGGACGTTGTGAGAACGGCGACAGATTACTTATGTCGATGCTGTTTTGCCCTACGGCGATCGATAATGACTGTGTTCAGATAGCATTCCCATTTCATCTCAGGAAATCCTATGAACATTTTTCTTTCAAACTGGCGCCCGCACGCAGATGGTATTACTCGCGACACTGAGATTTTTCAAAAAGCGCTGGATACCTTATCGCAAGCGGGCGGCGGTACGCTGGTGGTGGAAAGTGGAAAATATTACCTTGGCGGGTTACGCATGGGGTCAAACACCTGCCTGTGGTTGTCACCCGGTGCAGAACTCATCGTCAGCGATAATTATGCTGATTTCACCCAGGCGGTGGCCTTAAGCCGCGCAGAGTGCTCAGACCGGGCTTTCCTCTATGCCCAGGATGCCGAAAATATCTCGATTTGTGGGGGCGGTACTATTTACGGTAATGCAGATGGTTGGTTCTCCTCATCGGTTGATGATATGGGCTATCGCACGCCCGCCGAACAGCGGCCGCGCATGATTCTTCTGGAAAATTGCCAGCGGGTCAGGCTGGAAAATATCTGTATACACCATGCGCCGATGTGGACAATTCATCTTGTTTCATGTTCACAGGTGGTGATTGATGGCATTACCGTCGATAACGATCTGACAATGGCAAATACTGATGCGCTGGATATCGATAGCTGTCAGCAGGTACACGTTGCTAATAGTTTTTTTAGTGCGGCGGACGATGCAATTTGTCTGAAAACCACCGATAAACCGGCGGCTATCCAACGTCCTCTACGTCAGGTGACGATCGTCAATTGTACCCTGCGCTCAAAAAGCTGTGCTTTTAAAATCGGCACGGAAACCTGGCAAGATATTGAAGATATTGTGGTCAGCAACTGCACTATCTATGATTCGAATCGCGGTATCGGCCTGATTTCACGAGATGGCGGTCGGCTACGAAGAATGCTCTTTACCAGCATGACTTTTGAGTGTGTGGCGGCGCCAGCCTGTCACTGGGGGGAGGCGGACCCGATTTTCCTCTCCGCGCGCCGCAGGAATCCGCAGATCGAGCCCGGTGAGATTACGCAAATCCAGTTTCGTGGGCTTTGCGGAGAATGTGAAGGCGCCATCAATATGCACAGTGAAACCCCTTCCATGATCAACCGAATACGACTCGAGAGTATTCAGCTTACCCAGCGACTGCATTGCCACGGTTGGCAGGGGAATTATGATATTCGTCCGCCGTGTAATCCTTTTTCGCCAACAGGAATGGGTATCGATAACGCCTGGTGCCTCAACCCAGAAACGGGAAAGGCCTGGGGAGTCGAACCCTATCCCGGAGGGCTACCCGTCCTGTTTGCGCAGGGGGTTTCCGATTTAGTCATCACAGAACTTGATTGGCAGCGTCCAGTTCCCCTACCGGCAGGCTGGAATACGCAAGCGCTGTGTCTGGAAAAATGCGAGCGGTCATCCGTGCGGGAAACCTGAGCTAATGAAAAACGCCTCCAGCGGACGCCAGAGGCGGGGAAGTTTACTCTTCTGCCGCATATCCCTGCGGTGGAAGAGGAACATCATCAAGCCAGGCTTCGTTTCCTTCCGCGCGCAGGCGGCCGTCGACAAACCAGCTGATAGCAAGGGGATAGATATCGTGTTCCTGCGCCTGTACGCGGGCGGTAATGTCGTCCTCGGTATCTTCAGCGAAAACCGGTACCTTTGCCTGCAGAACCACCGGACCTCCGTCCAGCTCATCGGTCACAAAATGCACCGACGTCCCGTGCTCCTCATCGGCATTTTCCAGCGCCTGACGATGGGTGTGCAGCCCCGGATATTTTGGCAGCAGGGAAGGGTGGATATTCAGCATGCGCCCCTGGTAGTGGGCGACAAAAGCCGGGCTAAGAATACGCATGTAGCCGGCGAGAACCACCAGATCCGGCGCGTAAGCATCGATCTCGTGCATCAGCTCTCGGTCGAAAGCTTCCCGGTTGGCAAACTGGCTGGCGGCGAGCGCGTGAGCCGGAATATTGGCCGCGCGTGCGCGCTCAAGGCCGAACGCGTCGGCCTTGTTGCTGAAGACTGCACGCAGGGTGCCGTTGATTTTTTTCCGGGCGCAGGCGTCAATAATCGCCTGCAGGTTGCTACCGTTACCGGAAATCAGCACCACGATGTTTTTCATTCAATGACCACACGCTGTTCGGAATCAGAGGCTTTGATATACCCTATTTTCCACGCGCTTTCACCTTTGTCGTTCAGGAAGGCAATGGCTTTATCCGCCGCTTCCGCCGGCAGCGCGATGACCATGCCGACGCCGCAGTTAAAGGTGCGATACATTTCGTGGCTGCTAACGTTACCCGCGGTTTGCAGCCAGTTGAACACGTCCGGCCACTGCCAGGAGGATTCATCAATGACCGCCTGGGTGTTGTCCGGCAGCACGCGCGGGATGTTTTCCCAGAAGCCGCCGCCGGTCAGGTGGGCGATGGCGTGCACGTCAACGTTGGCGATCAGGTCGAGTACGGATTTCACATAAATGCGGGTCGGCGCCAGCAGATGGTCGGCCAGCGGCTTACCGTTGAGATCGGTGGTTTGCGGGTCAACGCCGCTGACTTCGATAATTTTGCGCACCAGAGAGTAGCCGTTAGAGTGCGGGCCGCTGGAAGCCAGCGCCACCAGCACGTCGCCATCGGCCACTTTGCTGCCGTCGATAATTTCTGATTTTTCTACCACCCCAACGCAGAAACCGGCCACGTCATAATCTTCGCCGTGGTACATGCCCGGCATTTCCGCCGTCTCGCCGCCCACCAGCGCGCAGCCTGACTGCAGACAACCTTCGGCAATGCCGCTGATTACGCTCGACGCAGTATCGACATCCAGTTTGCCGGTCGCGTAGTAATCAAGGAAGAACAGCGGCTCTGCGCCCTGAACCACGAGGTCGTTTACGCACATAGCGACCAGGTCGATACCGATAGTGTCGTGACGCTTGAGGTCCATCGCCAGACGCAGCTTGGTGCCGACGCCGTCGGTGCCGGAGACCAGAACCGGTTCGCGATACTTCTGCGGCAGCGCGCACAGCGCGCCGAATCCGCCCAGTCCACCCATCACTTCCGGGCGGCGGGTTTTCTTCACCACGCCCTTAATACGGTCGACGAGAGCGTTGCCTGCATCAATATCCACGCCGGCATCTTTATAGCTGAGAGAGGTTTTATCGGTCACTGCGAAGTCTCCACGCGTTTGCGGTAGCAATAAAAAACGGCGCAATTCTAACAGGGATAGCAAACGTTTGCGAGCCTGCTTTGCAGCCGATGTAAAACGGCCGTTAAGTGCGCAAATTTGATACTGTTCACGAAAATGAAACCGGGTACATTCTTCTGCTTGCCAGCGTTGTCGGGAATAATCATCATGCCAGTGAAACCGGTTTCTTTCCTGATTCCTGGAGAGATAAACCGCGAATGTGATGGATTCTGGAGGAAAGCTGAGGATGAACATTGCCGCATTTGATATCGGTGGCACGGCGTTAAAAATGGGGGTAATGACGCGCGAAGGCACGCTGCTGGAGAAAGGAAAGCAGAACATCGTCGACAGCGACGGCGACCAAATCCTGCAGGCGATGCTGGCGTGGATCGCCGCTCACCCGGCGTGTGAAGGGGTGGCAATCAGCGCGCCCGGCTACGTTAACCCGCACACCGGCTTTATCGAAATGGGCGGCGCCATCCGTAAATTCGATAACTTCGCCATCAAGCGCTGGCTTGAGCAGCAGGTGCGGCTGCCCGTGGCCATTGAGAATGATGCTAACTGCGTGCTGCTGGCCGAGCGCTGGCGGGGTAAAGCCGCCGACATGAGCAACTTTCTGGTCCTGACCATCGGCACCGGCATCGGCGGGGCGATTTTTTGTAATAACCAGCTGGTCCACGGCGCGCGCTTCCGCGCCGGCGAGTTCGGCTATATGCAAACCGCGCGTCCGGGCACCCGCGATGTGCGGCGCTATTCGATGAACGAAAACTGCACGCTGCGCGTGCTGCGCCATCGCTACGCTGAACATATCGGCAAGGCGCTGGATGACGTCACTGGCGAAGAGATTTTTGACCGCTACGATGCGGGCGACGCCGCCTGTCGACGTCTGGTCGCTGAATTCTTTAACGGCCTGGGTACCGGGCTTTACAACCTCGTCAACTTATTCGACCCGCAAACGATTTTGATCGGCGGCGGGATTGTGGAACGACCGGGCTTTCTGGCGCTGCTGCGCGAACATCTGGCCTGGTTTGGCATTGCGGAATATATCGACACCGTCAGCCACGGCAACGATGCCGGGCTGGTAGGCGCGGTTTACCATTTCAATCAGCAATACCGGTCGCAGAGCGGCGACTGCGCATAGGGAGAGAACATGTCCGGATTTAAAGAAGGTTTTCTGTGGGGCGGCGCGGTGGCGGCGCATCAGCTGGAAGGCGGCTGGAAAGAGGGTGGTAAAGGGGTGAGCGTCGCCGACGTAATGACCGCAGGCGCGCACGGCGTACCGCGCGAAATCACCGATGGCGTGCTGCCGGGGAAAAACTACCCCAACCACGAAGCGATTGATTTTTATCATCGCTATAAAGACGACATTCGGCTGTTTGCCGAAATGGGCTTCAAATGCTTCCGCACCTCTATTGCCTGGACGCGCATCTTTCCGCTGGGCGATGAGCAAGAACCTAACGAGGCCGGGCTGCAGTTTTACGACGACCTGTTCGATGAGTGCCTGAAGCACGGTATTGAGCCGGTGATTACGCTCTCCCACTTCGAAATGCCGTACCATCTGGTGACGGAGTACGGCGGCTGGCGTAACCGTAAACTGATTGATTTCTTCGTCCGCTTTGCCCGGGTGGTATTTACCCGCTACCAGCACAAAGTGAAGTACTGGATGACCTTCAATGAGATCAATAACCAGGCCAACTTCCACGAAGATTTTGCGCCGTTCACCAACTCCGGACTGAAATATCTGCCGGGGGAGGACCGCGAGCCGGTCATGTTTCAGGCGGCGCACTATGAGCTGGTCGCCAGCGCGCTGGCGGTTAAAGCCGCCCGCGAAATTAACCCGTCATTGCAGATTGGCTGCATGATAGCCATGTGTCCGATTTACCCGCTGAGCTGCGCGCCCAACGACATGATGATGGCGATGAACGCCATGCATCGCCGCTACTGGTTTACCGACGTTCACGTGCGCGGCCGCTATCCGCAGCACCTGCTGAACTACTTCGAGCGTCGCGGTTTTGCGCTGGACATCACCGAAGAAGACCGCGTGGCGCTGACTCAGGGCTGCGTCGACTATATCGGCTTTAGCTACTATATGTCGTTCGCCACGAAAGCAACGGATGATAATCCGCAGCTGGATTACGATGAAAGCAAGAGCCTGGTTTCCAACCCGTACGTGCAGAAGTCAGACTGGGGCTGGCAGATTGATCCGGTCGGGCTGCGCTACTCCCTGAACTGGTTCTGGGATCATTACCAGCTGCCGCTGTTTATTGTGGAGAACGGCTTTGGCGCCATCGACGTGCGCGAAGCGGACGGCTCGGTGGATGACCAGTATCGTATTGACTACCTTTCCGCCCATATCGCCGAGATGAAAAAAGCGGTTGTTGAGGATGGCGTCGACCTGATGGGCTATACCCCGTGGGGCTGTATCGACCTGGTTTCCGCGGGAACCGGTGAGATGAAAAAACGCTACGGCTTTATCTACGTGGATAAAGATAATGAGGGCAACGGTACGCTGGCGCGTAGCCGTAAGAAATCTTTTGCCTGGTATCAGCAGGTTATCGGCAGCAACGGCGAAAATCTATAAACGGCCGTAAAGCCCCATTCAGCCCCGCCTTCGCGGGGTTTTTTTATTTTGTCTTATACTGGCTCAGGCAGCGTAAAGCATTTTGGTTGATCCCGGTCAAACATATCGGCTATGGCGTAAAAGGAAAAAGGCGGTATAATCCGGCGATTTTTTTTGTGGCTGCCCCTCAGAGGAGAAAGAGAATGAAGATCGTGGAAGTGAAACACCCACTCGTCAAACACAAGCTGGGCCTGATGCGTGAGCACGACATCAGCACCAAACGCTTCCGTGAACTCGCCTCAGAAGTTGGCAGCTTACTGACTTATGAAGCTACTTCCGATCTGGCGACCGAAAAAGTCACCATCGAAGGCTGGAACGGCCCGGTAGAAATTGAGCAGATCAAAGGCAAGAAAATTACCGTAGTGCCGATTCTGCGCGCGGGTCTGGGGATGATGGAAGGCGTGCTTGAGCACGTGCCGAGCGCGCGCATCAGCGTGGTGGGCATCTATCGTAACGAAGAGACCCTTGAGCCGGTGCCTTACTTCCAGAAGCTGGTATCCAATATTGACGAACGCATGGCGCTGGTGGTTGACCCGATGCTGGCGACCGGCGGCTCCATGATCGCCACCATCGACCTGCTGAAAAAAGCGGGCTGCTCCAGCATTAAGGTGCTGGTTCTGGTGGCGGCGCCGGAAGGCATCGCCGCGCTGGAGAAAGCGCATCCGGACGTTGAGCTGTACACCGCGTCCATCGACCAGGGCCTGAACGAGCACGGATACATTATTCCGGGGCTCGGCGACGCCGGCGATAAGATTTTTGGTACGAAATAAATGATGAAGTAGAAAAAGCCGACTTTGAGAGTCGGCTTTTTTTTGAATAAAACACACCAACAGCAATCAACAAACGACTCTCAGAGGAAAATGCCATGACGCGCCGTGCTATCGGGGTGAGTGAAAGACCGCCGCTTTTACAGACAATCCCGCTTAGTTTGCAACATCTGTTCGCCATGTTTGGCGCAACGGTACTGGTGCCCGTTCTGTTCCATATCAACCCGGCCACGGTACTGCTGTTTAACGGCATCGGAACGCTGTTATATCTTTTCATCTGCAAAGGCAAAATTCCGGCTTATCTCGGATCGAGCTTTGCGTTTATCTCCCCGGTGCTGCTTCTGCTGCCGCTGGGCTACGAAGTCGCTCTCGGCGGCTTTATCATGTGCGGCGTGCTGTTTTGCATCGTCTCCTTTATTGTCAAAAAAGCCGGAACCGGCTGGCTGGACGTGATGTTCCCACCGGCGGCGATGGGCGCGATTGTCGCGGTTATCGGCCTGGAGCTGGCGGGCGTGGCGGCGAATATGGCCGGTCTGCTGCCCGCTGACGGGCAATCGCCGGACAGCAAAACCATTATTATTTCGATGGTGACGCTGGCGGTGACGGTTTTCGGTTCGGTGCTGTTCCGCGGTTTCCTGGCGATTATCCCGATTTTAATCGGCGTCCTGGTCGGCTACGCGCTCTCCTTCGTGATGGGCGTCGTCGAGACCACGCCCATCGCCGAGGCCCACTGGTTCGCGCTGCCGACCTTCTACACCCCGCGCTTTGAATGGTTTGCGATTTTCACCATTCTCCCCGCCGCGCTGGTGGTGATCGCCGAGCACGTTGGACATCTGGTAGTCACGGCCAATATCGTCAAAAAAGATCTGATCCGCGATCCGGGCCTGCATCGTTCAATGTTTGCCAACGGCCTGTCTACGGTGATCTCTGGCTTCTTTGGCTCCACGCCAAACACCACCTACGGCGAGAACATTGGCGTGATGGCGATCACCCGCGTCTACAGCACCTGGGTTATCGGCGGCGCGGCGATCATCGCGATTCTGCTCTCCTGCGTCGGCAAGCTGGCGGCGGCGATCCAGATTATCCCGCTGCCGGTAATGGGCGGCGTCTCGCTGCTGCTGTACGGGGTTATCGGCGCTTCGGGTATTCGCGTGCTGATCGAATCTAAAGTTGATTACAACAAGGCGCAGAACCTGATTCTGACCTCCGTTATCCTGATCATCGGCGTCAGCGGGGCAAAAGTGCATATCGGCGCCGCCGAGCTGAAAGGCATGGCGCTGGCGACCATCGTTGGCGTCGGGCTGAGCCTGATCTTCAAACTGATTAGCGTGCTGCGTCCGGAAGAGGTGGTTCTCGACGCTGCGGATAGCGAAGAAGCAAAACATTGATCCTTATACCGGGCGGCGATCCTGCCCGGTTCTCTCCTTGCGTATTTCTGTGCTAAACTCTCCGCGTTTTTCTGCAAGCCTATGTTGAGGTCCATCTGAACGCACCGGCACAGCTCTCTTTGCCACTGTATCTTCCCGATGATGAAACTTTCGCGAGTTTCTGGCCGGGCGATAACCCTTCTCTTCTTGCCGCCCTTCAGAACGTGCTGCGGCAGGAACATAGCGGATACATCTACATCTGGTCACGCGAAGGGGCGGGGCGCAGCCATCTCCTGCACGCGGCCTGCGCGGAGCTCTCTCAGCGCGGCGATGCGGTGGGCTACGTACCTCTGGATAAACGGACGTGGTTTGTTCCTGAAGTGCTGGACGGGATGGAGCACCTGTCGCTGGTTTGTATCGATAATATTGAGTGCGTAGCGGGCGATGAACTGTGGGAAATGGCGATTTTCGACCTCTACAACCGCATTCTCGAGTCCGGTAAAACCCGGCTGCTGATTACCGGCGACCGACCGCCGCGCCAGCTCAAGCTTGGCCTGCCGGATCTGGCTTCGCGTCTTGACTGGGGGCAAATCTACAAGCTGCAGCCGCTGTCGGATGAAGACAAGCTCCAGGCGCTTCAGCTTCGCGCCAGACTGCGCGGTTTCGAAATGCCGGAAGACGTCTGTCGGTTCCTGCTTAAGCGGCTGGATCGCGAAATGCGTTCGCTGTTTATGACGCTCGATCAGCTCGATCGCGCTTCCATTACTGCCCAGCGCAAGCTGACCATTCCTTTCGTGAAAGAGATCCTCAAGCTTTAGCGGGCCGCGGCCTGAGGATCGACAACTTAGTTAACGATTTCCAGAACCTGCTCCGGCGGGCGACCGATACGGGCCTCGCCGTGGCTAACGACGATAGGCCGTTCAATCAGCTTTGGATTATCAACCATCGCCTGGATCAGCGCATCTTCGCTCAGCTGCGGGTTAGCGAGATCGAGGGATTTATAGAGATCTTCTTTCTGGCGCATTAAGTCGCGCGCGCTGGCCATCCCCAGCATCTTCAGCAGCTGGCGCAGCGTGGCGGCATCCGGCGGCGTCTCCAGATAGAGCACCACTTCGGGGTCGATGCCGTTAGCCTTCAGCAGGCTCAGCGTGTCGCGACTCTTGGAGCAGCGCGGGTTGTGATAGATTTTGACCGTATCGGACATGAGGTCTCCTTACATTTTCTGGTACGGTTTGAAGCGTTCCTGCAGCTGACGCAGTTGATCGATACGCGCATCGTAGCGGGCCTGCTGCAGGCTGCCTAATTTTACCTGTGAGCTGGCGCTGCTGAGCAGGGTAATGGCCTGATCGAGTCGGCCAACCAGCGCCATGCCTTCCGCTCGGGCTGCCAGCTCCTGATCGCGATTTCCCAGTTTTGCTTCCGCTTGCGCCAGCAAATCCCAACCATTGACGTCATCTTTATTATTGAAGGTATAGCGGTTAAGGATCGTCGCCGCTTCCCCGGGCTGCCCGCCTTCCAGCAGTGCGTTGGCGAGGTTGAGCTGCAGCACCGGATTAGTACGCAGCTCGCGGGCGCCCTTCAGGCGATTAATCGCGTCTGTGGCTCTCTTTTGCCCGAGATCGATATCGGTCGCCAGGTCAAGGTACCAGGCGTTCTGCGGTTCGGCGCTCAGCAGCGGCTGCAGCGTTTTGCGCGCCAGATCGTAATTGTTATTGCCCATGGCCAGCAGCGCGCGGCCGTACTGGGCGGCGTGCTGCTCGCGAATATTGCCTTTTTCCCAGCTGCTCAGCAGGTCGTTGCCCAGCTTATTGTCGCCGGAGGTGTACATGCCCAGCGTTCTGGCCTTCGCCAGGTAGAAGTCAGCGGAGGACTGCACGACAACCGGGCGCATCTGGTTCGCACGGTTGCGGGCGTCGGCGAGACGGCTTTCCGGTAAGGGGTGGGTCAGCAGCATTTCCGGCGGCCGGGTGGAGTAGCGCGACTCGTCGAGCAGCTTACCCATAAACGCCGGCATCGCCTGCGGGTCGAACCCGGAGCGCTGAAGGACCTGAATGCCAATGCGGTCGGCCTCTTCTTCGTTTTGACGGGTAAAGCTGATCAGCCCCTGCTGGCTGCCCGCCAGGGTGCCGGTCAGCGCGGCCATCCCGGCCTGCGGGCTGGCCATCGCCAGCAGAATCGAGCCCAGCGCGCCGACCCAGGTCAGCGGAGCGTTACGCTTTTGGTCTTCCATCGCGCGGGCGAGATGGCGCTGGGTGACGTGAGAAATTTCGTGCGCCATTACCGACGCCAGCTCGCTTTCATTATCCGAGTAGCGGAACAGGGCCGAGTGCAGTACGACGTTACCGCCGAAGAAAGCAAAGGCGTTTATTTGATCGTTATTAATCAGATAAAAGTGGAACGGGGTGCGAACGGAATTGGCGTGCGACACCAGGCGCATGCCTAAACCGTTAATATACTGCACCAGCAGCGGATCGTTGATTAACGGCGCGCTGCCGCGCAGCTGGCGCACGTAGTAATCTCCCATCTGCATTTCCTGGCCGATGGAGAGCGTGCTTCCTGCGGAGGTGCCCATGTCCGGCAGAGTGTCTGCGGTATCGGCAAAAGCAGGTAATATTGAACCCAGCGTCAGCGACGCTATGACGGTCGCCACCAGCGTTTTCTTCAACTGCCTGAACATAACCTCTGTCCTGTAATGTAGGTGTGCCAGTTTGACCGATTGTGCGGCGTAATGTTCCCTGACCGCAAGCAGGTCCAGCGAGTTTAGCCGTCGTTCGCGGCGTTGCAAATATGATATTCATCCGGCCAGTAATGTTTGTGGTTTTACCCATAAAAAGCGAAGTCTTTTTTGTGACATTTCGATACAATTCCTGAGATTGTTACAGCTCCGCTCTTCAGGGAAGGGTTTTATGCTCCAGATGTTAATGCAGTGGTACCGTCGTCGGTTCAGCGACCCGGAGGCGATAGCGCTGCTGGTCATTTTGCTGGCTGGGTTCGGCATTATGTTTTTCTTCAGCGGCCTGCTGGCACCTTTGTTAGTGTCGATTGTTCTGGCCTATCTGCTGGAGTGGCCCACCGTCAGACTGGAGCGTATCGGGTTTTCACGTACCTGGGCCACCTCGGTCGTTCTGATTCTGTTCGTCGGCATTCTGCTGCTGATGGCGTTTGTGGTGATGCCGGTTGCCTGGCAGCAGGGCATTTATCTGATTCGCGATATGCCCGGGATGCTGAATAAGCTTTCCGATTTCGCCGCCACGGTGCCGCGCCGTTATCCGGCCCTCATGGATGCCGGCATTATCGACGCGATGGCGGAGAATATGCGCAGCCGCATGTTAACCGTCGGCGACTCGGTGGTGAAATATTCGCTGGCCTCTCTGGTCGGGCTGCTGACCCTGGCGGTCTATCTGGTGCTGGTGCCGCTGATGGTTTTCTTTCTGCTGAAAGATAAAGAGCAGATGCTTAACGCCGTACGCCGGGTGCTGCCGCGCAACCGCGGCCTGGCCGGGCAGGTATGGAAAGAGATGAACCAGCAAATTACCAACTATATTCGCGGTAAGGTGCTGGAAATGATCGTCGTCGGCGTGGCGACGTGGATTGGCTTTATCCTTTTTGGCCTCAACTATTCGCTGCTGCTGGCGGTGCTGGTAGGGTTCTCGGTATTAATCCCCTATATCGGCGCGTTTGTGGTCACCATTCCGGTGGTGGGCGTGGCGCTGTTCCAGTTTGGCGCGGGAACCGAGTTCTGGAGCCTGTTTGCGGTGTACCTGATTATTCAGGCGCTGGATGGCAACCTGCTGGTGCCGGTACTCTTCTCGGAAGCCGTTAACCTGCATCCGCTGGTGATTATTCTGTCGGTGGTTATTTTTGGCGGTCTGTGGGGATTCTGGGGCGTGTTCTTCGCTATTCCGCTGGCGACGCTCATCAAAGCGGTGGTGCACGCCTGGCCGGATGGCCTGATAGTGGAAGACGAGCATTAGCGCTAAGCCGCAAGGAATGCCCTAAAAAAAGACGCCGGGTGGTTGAGAACGACCCGGCGTCTTGCGTTTATCTTAGCGTCAGGCGTTTTCTTTCAGCCAGTTCAGCACCACGTCGTGGTGATTGCTGGTTTTGAAATCATCAAACACATGTTCGATTTTGCCGTTGGCGTCGATGAGGAAGCTAATACGATGGATACCGTCGTAGGTTTTCCCCATAAAGGTTTTTTCACCCCAGATACCAAACTGCTCGCATACCTGATGATCTTCATCAGACAGCAGAGTGAAGTTCAGCAGCTCTTTTTCGGCGAAACGGGAGAGTTTTTCTGGTTTATCCGTACTGATACCCAGTACTTCAACGCCTGCTTTTTTCAGGTCGTCCATATTATCGCGTAAACCGCACGCCTGTACGGTGCAGCCCGGGGTCATGGCTTTCGGATAAAAATAAACCAGAACACGCTGTCCCTGGAAGTCGGTCAAATTTACTTCCTCGCCGTCCTGGTCCGGTAAGCTAAATTTCGGTGCAATATCACCGGCTTTCAGTGGGTTCATCACTCAAACTCCATCCTGTTCATCATGCTGTGAATAATTAACAATGTTAATACTGCCTTGTGCATTCAGTTCTGTACATAGGGCTTTGAACGCTTGTTCGATATTTGATGCATTTTGCGTAGTCGGGCTGTGGGCGGTGATTTGAATAAAAAGCTGTGCTGACTCGTCGTTCGCTCCGGGCTGAGTGCGGGAAACCAGCTCGGCAATGTTCATTTTCCACGTATCGCACAGCGCCGTAAACCGCTCAATGATATGCGGCGAATCCGGCACCTCAACCTGAACCCAGACGGTGTTCTGCATCGCCTGAGGCGGTCTCGCGGTTGTACGCTTCATCACGATAAGCAGATCCAGCTCGGCGCCTTTCAGCGGCAGAGTGGATTCAATCAGGTTAATTGCATTCCACGAGCCGGAAAGCAGCATGATAAACGTAAACTCATCGCCAAGCATGGCCAGCCGACTGTCTTCAATATTACAGCCGCAGCTGCTGACGTGACGAGTGATCGTATTCACGATGCCTGGGCGGTCAGCACCCAACGCGGTAATAACCAGATAGTGTTGTAATGAGGCTGTCAAACCTGTTCTTCCTTTAAAAAGGTGAGGTAACGTTAGGAAAGCATAAAAAAAACCGGCATACAACATCCCTGATGGCATCGGGTCTCTTGCTTTTATTACGACTCCAAACGTAACATTGAGAATCTTGTCCCACTTATGCTCTGAGGATGGCCCATGTTTACGGGAAGTATTGTAGCGCTTGTCACGCCAATGGATGAAAACGGCAACGTCTGCCGGTCAAGCCTGAAAAAACTGATTGATTATCATGTCGCCAGCGGAACCTCGGCGATCGTTTCGGTAGGGACTACCGGAGAGTCCGCAACATTGAGCCATGAAGAGCATGGTGATGTGGTGATGCAGACGCTGGAGCTGGCCGACGGGCGTATCCCGGTCATTGCCGGTACCGGTGCAAATGCAACCGCAGAGGCGATTAGCCTGACCAAGCGATTTAACGATAGCGGCGTGGTTGGCTGCCTGACGGTAACGCCGTATTACAACCGTCCGACCCAGGAAGGGCTGTTCCAACACTTTAAAGCTATCGCAGAACATACTGACCTGCCGCAAATCCTGTATAATGTGCCGTCCCGTACCGGTTGCGATATGCTGCCTGAAACCGTTGGTCGTCTGGCGGAAATTAAAAATATTATCGGTATTAAGGAAGCGACGGGGAACTTAAGCCGCGTTCATCAGATCAAAGAGCTGGTTTCAGATGACTTTATTCTGCTGAGCGGCGATGACGCGACCGGAATGGACTTTATGCAGCTTGGCGGTCATGGCGTGATTTCCGTAACGACAAACGTTGCGGCGCGCGAAATGGCCGAGATGTGCCGACTGGCGCTAGCAGGTCAATTTGCCGAAGCTCGTGCGATTAACCAGCGTCTGATGCCATTGCATACCAAATTATTTGTCGAACCCAACCCTATTCCGGTCAAATGGGCCTGTAAGGCGTTGGGTCTTGTGGCGACCGATACGCTACGCCTGCCGATGACCCCGATTACCGAAAACGGTATTAAGGTTGTGACCGCAGCGCTGAAGCATGCCGGTTTGCTGTAAAGTTTAGGGAGATTTGATGGCTTACTCAGTACAGAAGTCGCGCCTGGCGAAGGTTGCGGGTGTTTCGCTGGTTCTACTCCTCGCGGCCTGTAGTTCTGACTCGCGCTACAAGCGTCAGGTGAGCGGCGACGAGGCCTATTTGCAGGCTACGCCGCTTAGTGAACTTCACGCGCCAGCAGGGATGATCCTGCCGATTCAGGTGGGTGATTATAATATTCCGGTTGCGACCAGCACCGGTAACACTGGCAAAGCCCTGGACATTCGTCCGCCGGCCCAGCCACTGGCGCTGGTCAGCGGCGCGCGTACGCAGTTTAACGGTGATACCGCGACGCTGATGGTGGAAAACGGGCGCAGCGGTTCGCTGTGGGCGCAGGTGGCAAGCATCGTGCAGTCGAAAAACTACACTATCGCGAAACGCGACGATGCCAGCCAGACGCTGAATACCGACTGGGTCGAATGGAATCGCCTCGATGAAGACCAGCAGTATCGTGGTCGCTATCAAATCTCAGTTAAGCAGCAGGGCTATCAGCAGGCGGTGATCGTGAAGCTGGTGAATCTGGAGCAGGCGGGTAAACCTGTTGCCGATCCGGCTTCGCTGCAGCGCTACAGTACCGCCATGCTGAACGTCATCTCCGAAGGTCTGGATCTGAACGCCACCAGCGCGCAGAACGCCGCGCAGAAAAACGCCGGGGCGACCTTCGACGTGCAGAGCGGCGCTGATGATACCGGCCTGCCGATGCTGATCGTTCGCGCGCCGTTTAACCTGGTGTGGCAACGCCTGCCGGGCGCTCTGGAAAAAGTGGGCATGAAGGTCACCGATAGCTCTCGTTCTCAGGGCAGCTTCTCCGTCACCTACAAACCGCTTTCCGACAGCGGCTGGACCGATCTGGGCGCCCGCGACCCGCAGCTGGTTTCCGGCGATTATAAACTGCAGGTCGGGGACCTCGATAACCGCAGCAGTCTGCAGTTCATCGACCCGAAAGGCCATACGCTGACGCAGTCGCAAAATGATGCCCTGGTCGCCGTATTCCAGGCCGCATTAAGTAAGTAATTAACAGGGCTGGAGCAATCCGGCCCTTTTTAATGTATAGTGACGCAAACGTGTGCGTCGGCAGAAAAGCACAAATTTTTATCGTTAATCATCACTGGAGTGACAAAGATGCAAAAGCAAGCTGAGTTGTATCGTGGTAAAGCGAAGACGGTATACAGCACCGAAAACCCGGATCTGTTGATACTCGAATTCCGTAACGATACGTCAGCAGGGGACGGCGCTCGCATTGAGCAGTTCGATCGTAAAGGCATGGTGAACAACAAGTTCAACCATTTCATTATGAGCAAGCTGGCGGAAGCGGGTATCCCGACCCAGATGGAAGCGCTGTTGTCCGATACCGAGTGTCTGGTTAAAAAGCTGGATATGGTGCCGGTGGAGTGCGTGGTGCGCAACCGCGCTGCCGGTTCGCTGGTGAAACGCTTAGGGATTGAAGAGGGCATCGAGCTGAACCCGCCGCTGTTCGACCTGTTCCTGAAGAACGACGCCATGCACGACCCGATGGTCAACGAATCCTACTGCGAAACCTTTGGCTGGGTGAGCAAAGAGAACCTGGCGCGTATGCAGGAGCTGACCTACAAAGCTAACGATGTGCTGAAAAAGCTGTTTGACGATGCGGGCCTGATCCTGGTGGACTTCAAGCTGGAGTTCGGTTTGTTCAAAGGCGAAGTGGTGCTGGGGGATGAATTCTCTCCGGACGGCAGCCGTCTGTGGGATAAAAAAACCATGGATAAAATGGACAAAGACCGCTTCCGCCAGAGCCTTGGCGGCCTGATTGAAGCCTACGAAGAAGTCGCTCATCGCCTGGGCGTGAAGCTCGACTAATCCCCCGACGCCAGAAGAAGTTTTCTTCTTCTGGCGCTCTTCTTGCTGTTTCCTGTGGTAATCCTCCGCTGAACCGCCTACGATCTTATTCATTGGTTAATATGATGAATTGAGGTGCTTATGCGCTGGCAAGGACGTCGCGAGAGCGACAATGTGGAAGATCGTCGTGGTCAATCTGGTTCACCGATGGGCGGCGGAGGCGGTTTTCGTCTCCCCAGCGGTAAAGGCGGCATTGTACTGCTGATTATTGTTCTGGTGGCGGGCTATTACGGCGTGGATTTAACCGGCATGCTGACCGGCGAGCCGGTATCTCAACAGCAAACCACCCAACGCTCCATTAGCCCGCAGGATGAAGAGGCCGCGAAATTCACGAAGGTGATTCTGGCGGACACGGAAGATACCTGGGGCGCTATTTTTAAAGATATGGGCCGTCAGTATCCGCAGCCCAAACTGGTGATGTACCGCGGCGCGACGCGGACCGCCTGCGGCACCGGTCAATCGGTCATGGGGCCTTTTTACTGCCCTGCGGACAGCACGGTGTATATCGACCTGTCATTCTACGATGAGATGAGAAACAAGCTTGGCGCCGGCGGCGATTTCGCGCAGGGTTACGTTATCGCCCACGAGGTTGGCCATCACGTACAAAAGCTGTTGGGTATTGAATCGAAAGTGCGCCAGCTGCAGCAAAACGCTTCGCAGGCGGAAGCGAACCGTCTGTCGGTAAAAATGGAGCTACAGGCGGACTGCTTTGCCGGCGTCTGGGGCTACAACATGCAGAAGCAAGACTACATGGAGACCGGCGATCTGCAGGAAGCGCTGAATGCCGCAGAGGCGATTGGCGACGATCGCCTGCAGCAGCAGAGCCAGGGGCGCGTCGTGCCGGACAGCTTTACCCACGGAACGTCGCAGCAGCGCTATACCTGGTTTAAACGCGGTTTCGATAGCGGCGACCCGGCGCAGTGCAACACCTTCGGCAACGCGCTGTAATGCTCTACTGTCATGGATGAACTGCATCACCTGACGGCGCAGATGGCGCGCGAAGGCGTTCGTCGTCTGCTGGTTCTCAGCGGTGACGATGCCTGGACCTTGCGTCAGGCGCAAAGAGTACGTACCGCGCTGGCCGGCGACGGGCTGTGGGTCGGCCCGCGTCCGATGCCCGAGCCGTACGTCTCGTCTGCTGCCCTGAAATCGCTGCTGGGCCGCGAATTCCAGCACGCCTTTTTCGATGCCCGCGAGGGTTTTGATGTGGCGGCCTTTGCCGCATTAGCCGGTACGCTGCGCGCCGGAAGCTGGCTGGTATTGCTTACCCCCGACTTTGCGCAATGGCCGGCCCGTCCTGATGCGGATTCTCTGCGCTGGAGCGACGCTCCCGACCCCATCCCCACGCCGAATTTTGTTTATCGTTTTTGCCAACAGGTTAGTGCGGATAATGCGTCCATTCTCTGGCGGCAGGGCAATGAACTTGCGGCGTCCGCGTTACCCGTGCGCCCGCCATGGCATCCCGCCGACGGACATCCGCAGGCGGAGCAGGCTGCCGTGCTTGCCGAACTGGCCCGGTTCCCTCCCGGTATTGCGGCGCTAACCGCCGAGCGCGGGCGAGGCAAGTCCGCGCTCGCGGGGATGTTTATTCGCCATCTGGGGGGAGATGCCATCGTCACGGCACCGGCGCGGGGAGCAGCGGAGGTGATGGCGACATTCGCCGGGGAGGCTTTCCGCTTTATGGCCCCCGACGCACTGCTGGCTTCCGGCTGCACCGCCGGATGGCTGATTGTCGATGAGGCCGCGGCCATCCCCGGGCCGCTGCTGCGCCAGCTTGTCTCCCGCTTCCCGAGGACGCTGTTGACCACCACCGTTCAGGGGTACGAGGGGACGGGACGCGGCTTTTTGCTTAAGTTTTGCGCCAGTTTTGCGCATTTACGGCAGTTTAGCCTGACGACGCCCATCCGTTGGGCAAGCGGCTGCCCGCTGGAGGCGGCGATTGCGCGGCTGCTGCTGTTCAACGACGAGACCTTTCAGCACGCGCCAGGCGGCGATATCGCGCTGGAAAGCGTCAGCCAGGAGAGCTGGCGGCGACAGCCTGCGTTACCGGAAGCGATGTATCAGCTGCTCTCCGGGGCCCACTATCGCACCTCGCCGCTGGACCTCCGGCGCATGATGGATGCGCCGGGGCAGCATTTTACCTGCGCCCGCGGCGGGGAGCGCATCGCCGGAGCGCTATGGCTGGTGGAGGAGGGCGGTCTTGAGCCGCCGCTTAGCCAGGCGGTGTGGGCCGGCTATCGCCGTCCGCGCGGCAATCTGGTGGCGCAGTCGCTGGCGGCGCACGGCGGTAGCCCACTGGCGGCTACGTTGGCGGGGCTGCGCATCAGCCGTATTGCCGTGCATCCGGCTCGCCAGCGCGAAGGGCTGGGGCAGCGGCTGGTGGCCCGGGCGGCGTCGCAGGCTGCGGACCGGGATTATCTCTCGGTGAGTTTTGGCTACACGCCTGAGCTGTGGCGTTTCTGGCAACGCTGCGGTTTTACGCTGGTGCGGCTGGGCACGCATCGGGAAGCCAGCAGCGGCTGTTACACCGCGATGGCGCTCTATCCTCTCAGCGAAGCGGGCCATCGCCTGGCAAGCGAAGAAGCCCAACGGCTGCAGCGCGACGAATTCTGGCTGCGCGAGTGGCGAGATGAACCTGTGCCGCTGACGGCGCTGAAAGCGACTATTCTTACTGAAGAAGACTGGCTGGAGGTGGCGGGTTTTGCTTTTGCCCATCGTCCGCTGCTGACCTCGGCGGGTAGCCTCAATCGCCTGCTTATATTGGTGGAGCTGCCGCTTCCGGCGCTGCGGGCCCGCCTGCAGCAGCAGGATGAGGCCGCGCTTTGCCGGACGTTAGGCTTATCCGGACGGAAAGCGCTGCTGGCCAGGCTGCGCGAAGAGGCGGCGCAGGCGCTGCTCAGCCTGGATGAAAACCGCGCCAACGACCTGCGCCGGCAGGTTAAAATGCTGCAATTTTTTTAACTAACTCCTTCAGTTAAATGGCATGGTCATATTTCGCCTGCGGCGTAAACTTCCTTGCAGACATTAAGGAGACAGCCATGAAACACGATCATTTTATTGTTCAGAGCCCCGCGACACCTGCACAGCAACTGCTGCTGCTGTTTCATGGCGTCGGCGATAACCCGGTGGCCATGGGGCAAATCGGTAGCTGGTTTGCGCCGCTGTTTCCCGATGCGCTGATTGTCAGTATCGGCGGCGCTGAGCCGTGCGGTCCGCCTCCGGGACGCCAGTGGTTTTCCGTGCAGGGCGTTAGCGAAGAAAATCGCCAGCAGCGGGTGGATGCCATCATGCCGACCTTTATTGAAACGGTGCGCTACTGGCAACAGCAGAGCGGCGTCAGCCCGCAGGCGACGGCGCTGATCGGCTTCTCACAGGGGGCGATTATGTCGCTGGAGAGCATTAAAGCCGAGCCGGGTCTGGCATCGCGGGTGATCGCCTTTAACGGCCGCTATGCGACGCTGCCGGAGACCGCGACGACCGCGACCACTGTTCACCTGATCCACGGCGGTGAAGATCGGGTGATCGATCTGGCGTGGGCGGTAGCGGGGCAGGAGGCGCTGCAGCAGGCCGGCGGTGACGTGACGCTGGATATTGTTGAAGATCTGGGGCACGCGATTGACGATCGCAGTATGCAGTTTGCCCTCGATCATCTGCGCTTTACCGTACCGAAGCACTATTTCGACGAAGCCCTCAGCGGCAGCACGCCGAAAGACAGCGATATTATTGAACTGCTGTGATAATAAACCCGGAGGCGGCGCGATGCGCCTGTCCGGGCTACCGGACCTGCAGACGAGCTGGAAACCCGTAGCCCGGGCAAGGCGCGTTAAGCGCCGCCCCCGGGAAAAGAGCGCAG
>NZ_JBEAFH010000058.1:0-115102 GCF_040061575.1 Klebsiella sp. CB_Kp196 | reverse complement strand
CGGCTGACGCCTTACCCGGGCTACAGACCGCACGAATTGTAGCCCGGCTAAGCGCCGCGCGAGCCGGGGAGTTTATTGCGGCTTTTTGGGCCGATACTTTTCCGGTAACTCCGGCACCGGGCGTTTGTCATCGATCAGGTGGCGAATCGTCAGGATCGGGTGCCGCCAGAGCATCCGCGGCCCCGCCCAGCGCATAATCTGCTTCATCTCTTCGCGTTTCGCGGGCTGATAGCAGTGCACCGGGCACTGCTTGCAGGCGGGCTTTTCTTCTCCAAATACGCACTTATCCAGCCGCTTGTCGGCATAGCCGTTGAGCGCCTGATAGTGTTCGGCGTCGTCGCGGGCATCCGGGCAGCGGCGCTGGTAGAGCGCAATCATGCTGCTAATGGTCTTTTTTTCCCGCGCAATACGTTTGCCCGCCATCGCCTGTGCCCCCCGATAAAGATGCATTCATAATACACATTCAGAGAGGACGATGCAGCCCCATACTCCCTGAGGATTATGCCGGTTTATCCACGTGCCCCAGCGGTTTTTCCGGGAAGCACACATCGCGCACCCGGCGCTTGAGCTCCGCCGCGTCGGGGAAACCGCCATCCTGCTTGCGCTCCCAGATTTGCACATCATCAACCGCCACCACGAAGATCCCGCCGGTTCCCGGAACCAGCGTGACCGAAGCGATATCGGTGCTAAAGCTGTGCAGCAGTTCCTGTGCCATCCAGCTGGCGCGCAGCATCCAGTTGCACTGCGAACAGTAGGTGATGGTAATCGCGGCTTTATGGCTCATCGGCTTCTCGCTGTCGGTAAAAGGGCAAATTGTAAACAACTTGCAGATTAATTGAAGAATACATGATTATTTTGTTGCAAACGATAATACCTATCATTACCATTCGCAATCAACAAGCATGGAGAAAAAACGTCCAGTAACGGAATAACCGGACACACCTGCACTCTGGAAGTAACGCGTGAGCCAATACTAATAATGATTAAGGCGTGGCTACTATGTATAACTCCACTCAATCAACAGCATGGTTCAAGAAAAGCCTGCTGGTGACTTCTTTGCTTACAGCAATTTATCAGACTTCCGCCGGGGCGGCTGATACCACCGCGAAAACCACCAGCAGCGCATCGACTGATGACAGCTCGGAACGGATGACCGTTACCGCGCCGGCGCCGTTGCTGAAAGCGGGCAGCGAACATTCGATCGGCGCTCAGGAGCTGCAGGATAAAGGGGCCAACGACTTTGGCTCGATCATGCGCTACGAGCCGCTCATTAGCGCCACCGGCGCCAGCGGCGGTTCCGGCAACGGCAAAAGCGGCTTCGACCGCGGCGGCTATACCGGCTACAACATACGCGGCATGGAGAGCAACCGCGTCGGGATCGATGTCGACGGCATCGCCCAGCCGAACGCCACCGGGCGCAGCTACGCCAGCCGCGCGGGCCTTAATACCTTCGGTATGGGCCGCGACTATATTGACCCCTATATGTACGGCAGCATCGATATTCAGTCCGGGGCGACATCAACGGAAACCGCTAACAGCGCCATCGGCGGCAACGTCTCTTTCCGCCCGAAATCCGCGGATGACTACCTGCATCCGGGCAAAACCAGCGCCTTCGGCTACCGCAGCGGCTACGACTCGTCCGATCGCAGCTGGCACAACGGCGTCACCATTGCCGGCGGCGACGAGACCCTGCGCGGGATCTTCGTCTACAGCCGTCGCGACGGTCAGGAGACGGAAAATAACAGCGGGACCGTTGATTCCTATCCGGCAAACTGGCACTCGGACGCCTTTATGGCCTCCGGGATCTGGCAGCCGAATGACGAACATAAGTTCACCAGCACCTTCGATTATTACCATAAAACGAACCACACGCATTACGACGCCTGGGACTCCAGCGGCAACAGCGTTATCGGTACGTCAAACCAGACCAGCCAGACCCGCCGCTGGGGCCTGAGCCTGAAAGACGACTGGACGCCGATGAACGACTATATCGACAGCGTATCGACCAAAGTCTACTACCAGCATACCGAGGCCCATGACTGGACCTATATGCCGGACAGCGTCACCGGCGCGATGCAAACGGTGAGCTCCGACTACGATACCGACACCTGGGGGATTCAGAGCGCGCTGGCGAAATCGATAGGCCGCCACGATCTGAGCGCCGGTTTTAACGCCAGCACGACGAAAACCCAGCGGCCGTTAACCCAGTCGCCAACCCCGAGCGCCTATAGCCAGATTATGCAGCCGGACGCCGACAGCCGCGGCTATATCGTCGCCGGCTTCCTGCAGGACAAAATTAACTTCGACCTCGACGGCCATAACTTTGCGGTTATCCCGGGCATTCGCGTGATGCATCAGTCGACCAAACCGGAAAACGTCTCCGATCTGGCCAACAACAGCAGCGTGCTGACCGGTTCCGACGTGTCAAATCTGTACGGTAAGAACGCTGATACCCAGGCGCTGCCGTCGCTGGTGTTGCAGTACGATATCACCCCGCGCCTGATGACTTATCTGCAGTATCAGCGCGGCGCGCAGTTCCCGAACGCCAGCCAGCTGTACGGTTCGTGGAACCTCGGCTCCAGCTACGCCGGACGCGCCCAGTATGCGCTGATCGGCAACACCGATCTGAAAACCGAAACCAGCGATAACGTTGAGTGGGGGATGAAGGGCGAAGTAACGGAGGGCATCACCATGCGCACCGCGCTGTTCTACAACACCTATAAGAACTTTATCGCCTATACCCGCTACACCCGCGCCAATAATCCGACGCAGTTCACTAACGTACCGTCGAACATCTACACCATTTACCAGGCGGAAAACCGCGATAAAGCGTACATCTACGGCGGCGAAATCAGCGCTAAATTCAACTTTGGCACCTGGTTTGAAGAGGTTAACGGCCTGAGCGCCACCCTCGCTTACGGCTATAGTGAAGGGCAATCGAAATCCAGCTACAGCGGCGATAAGTACGTCGACCTCGATAGCGTCGCGCCAATGAAGGCCATCGTCGGCGTGGCGTGGGACGATCCGGCAAAAGTGTACGGCACCGCGCTGACCGCCACCTTTGTTAAGGGCAAGCGCGCCACCGCCACCAACCGCGAAAGCTATACCAACTCCGGCTCCGCGATTACCGATTCGACCAGCGAGTATATGCGCGTTCCGGGCTACGGCATGCTGGACTGGACCGCGTACTGGCAGGTCGCGAAGAACGTGCGCGTCAACGGCGGCGTGTACAACATTACCGATCGTAAATACTGGGATTATCTGAGCAGCCGCAATATCGAAACGGCGACGAACCAGGACGCCAACGACAGAGCGCTGGCGGTGATGCCTGGCCGCACCTGGCAGCTGGGCGTGAACGTCGATTTCTGACCGGCCAATAATAAGAAACCTGCTCCCCGGCCGCGCGCCGGGGAAACTCATCGTAGAGAAGGATGTGAATTATGCAAAACACCCAACCGCAACATACCCCGCTGTGGCAGC
The DNA here is from genome assembly GCF_040061575.1 of Klebsiella sp. CB_Kp196. Taxonomy (NCBI): domain Bacteria; kingdom Pseudomonadati; phylum Pseudomonadota; class Gammaproteobacteria; order Enterobacterales; family Enterobacteriaceae; genus Klebsiella; species Klebsiella sp. CB_Kp196. The sequence continues at coordinate 111,622 of NZ_JBEAFH010000058.1, read as the reverse complement.
GCTATCTGTCCACGAAAGCGCAATCTTCCGCGAAATACGCCCGCGATATCGCCGCCGAAATGGGGATTAGCGAAGCCGAGCTGACCGAAGCCCGCCTGGGCTACGATGCCGTACGTCTGCAGGACGACGCCCGCGCCATTCTGACGGCGCTGGAAACCGTGGGGGAAACCAAATGCATCTGCCGCAACGAATACGCGGTGCATGAGCAGGTCGGCGAATTTACCCATCAGCATCTGAGCGGCCACGCCGGGCTGGTGCTTAATCCGCGCGCCCTCGATCTGCGCCTGTTTCTCAGCCAGTGGGCCAGCGCTTTTCGCCTGAACGACAACGGCCGCCAGAGCATCCAGTTCTTCGATCCGCACGGCGACGCGCTGCTCAAGGTTTACACCACCGGCAATACCGACATGGCGGCCTGGGATGCGCTGATTGCCGGGCATACGCAGCAATCGCCTGCCCCGCTGGCGATTCGCCCGGCCGAACCGCTGAAATATGCCGACTCCGCCGACGCGGCGGCGCTGGAAAATGAATGGCGGGCCATGACCGACGTTCACCAGTTCTTCGGCCTGCTGAGAAAATATAGCCTGTCGCGCCAGCAGGCTTTCCGCCTGGTCAGCGACGACCTCGCCTGCCGCATTGACACCCGGACGCTGCCGGGCCTGCTGGAAACCATCCGCCAGGATGGCAACGAGATCATGATTTTTGTCGGCAACCGCGGCTGCGTGCAGATCTTCACCGGCGCGCTGGAAAAGGTCGCCCCGATGCGCGGCTGGCTGAATATCTTCAACCCCGCGTTTACCCTGCATCTGCGCGAGGAGAGCGTGGATGAGATCTGGGTGACCCGCAAACCAACCTCTGACGGCCACGTCACCAGCGTCGAGCTGTTCGCCAAAGACGGCACGCAGATCGCACAGCTGTTCGGTCAACGCAGCGAAGGCCACCCGGAGCAGGCGCAGTGGCGTGCGCAGGTCGATCGTTTGACCACCGAAGGGCTACTCGCATGAAGCGCTGGCTGATATTACTTGCGGCGTTTCCGCTGTTGGCCAGCGCCGCCGCCGAGCGGATTGTGTCGCTCGGCGGCGACGTCACGGAGGTGGTTTACGCCCTCGACGCCCAGCGGCAGCTGGTGGCAAAAGACAGCACCAGCACCTGGCCTGCCGCCGCGCAGAGCCTGCCGGATGTGGGCTATATCCGCCAGCTGAACGCCGAGGGGATCCTCTCCCTGCGGCCGACGCTGGTGCTGGCCAGCGCCCAGGCGCAGCCCTCGCTGGTGCTGAAAAAGGTTGAAGAGAATAAGGTTAAGGTGATCAACGTCCCGGGCGGCTACGACCTGCCGGCAATCGAGGCAAAAATTGGCGTGATTGCCGACGCCCTTGGTAAGCAGAGCGAAGGTAACGCCCTGCGCCAGAAGGTTCATCAGCAGATCGCGCAAATTCCGTCGCAGCCCTTGAACAAGCGGGTGCTGTTTATTCTCAGCCACGGCGGCATGAATACCATGGTGGCCGGGAAACAAACCGCGGCGGATGGCGCAATCAGGGCGGCCGGGCTGCAAAATGCCATGCAGAGCTTCGACCATTATCGCAGCATGTCGCAGGAGGGCGTTATCGCCAGTACGCCGGACCTGGTGGTGATCTCCGCCGATGGGCTGAAAGGCATGGGCGGCGAAGCCGGGCTCTGGAAACTGCCGGGGCTGGCGCAGACGCCTGCGGGACGCCATAAGCAGGTACTGGTGATAGATGATATGGCCCTGCTCGGCTTTGGTCCGCGCACCCCGCAGGCGGTGCTCGCGCTGCGGCAAAAAGCGGAGCAGCTGCCCTGATGCGCTCCCACCCTGCCCGTCATCTGTGGTTAATGACGCTGCTGCTGATTGTCCTGACGCTGCTCGCCACCACCCTGGGCGCCATGCGTCTGCCGTTGGCCAGCCTGCTGCCCTCCGGCGATGAGATCCTGAGAAACATCTGGCTGACCATTCGTTTGCCGCGAGTGCTGCTGGCGCTGCTGGTCGGCGCCGCGCTGGCGCTCTCCGGCTGCGTGATGCAGGGGCTGTTTCGCAACCCCCTCGCCGATCCGGGGCTGTTAGGGATCAGCGGCGGCGCGGCGCTGGCGGTCGCCTGCTGGCTGGTGCTGCCTCTGTCGGTGCCGCTGCTCGTGGCGCTGTACGCCCCGATGCTGGCGGCGTTTATCGGCAGCATGGCGGTGATGGTGGTGATTTTTATCCTCAGCCGGGCGGGAGACGCCTCGCTTTCGCGCCTGCTGCTGGTCGGCATCGCCATTAACGCCCTGTGCGGCGCGCTGGTCGGGGTACTGGCGTGGATCAGCAACGATACCCAGCTGCGCCAGCTTTCGCTTTGGGGGATGGGCAGCCTCGGGCAGGCGGAATGGTCGACGCTGCTGGTGGCGGCCACGCTGATGATCCCGGCTTCCCTCGTGGTGTGGGCGATGGCTTCACGGCTTAACCTGCTGCAGCTGGGCGATGAAGAAGCGCACTACCTCGGCGTCAACGTTCGCGCCCTGCAGCGGCTACTGCTGCTGTGCAGCGCATTGCTGGTAGCGTCGGCTGTGGCTATCAGCGGCATTATCGGCTTTATCGGTCTGGTCGTGCCGCATTTGATGCGGATGTGGCTGGGGCCGGACCATCGCGGCCTGGTCCCCGGTTCGCTGCTGTGCGGCGCGATGTTACTGCTGCTGGCCGACACGCTGGCGCGTACCGTTGCCGCCCCCGCCGAGATGCCGGTCGGGCTGTTGACCAGCGTACTCGGCGCGCCGTGGTTTCTGTGGCTGATTTTTCGTCGGGAGAAAGGGACCCATGGATAACCGCTATAGCGCGCGTTCGCTGTCGCTGCGTCTGGGTAACCGGCAGATTATTCATGATGTTTCGCTCCAGCTCTGCGGCGGTGGAATGACGGCATTGATTGGCCCCAACGGCGCCGGTAAATCAACCCTGCTGCGCCTGTTGACCGGTTATTTAACGCCCGACGCCGGCGAACGGGTGGTGGAGGGCCGTCCGCTGGAGAGCTGGTCGGCAGAAACGCTTTCCCGCCGCCGGGCGGTGATGCTGCAGCGTACCCAGCTTCACGCCGACTGGCCGGTTGAGACGGTTATCGCCATGGGCCGTTCGCCGTGGGGCGGCGTAACAAATGAGGAGATGATCCGCCGGGTGATGGAAGAGACCGGCTGCGATCATCTGGCCGGGAGACGCTACCCTTCCCTCTCCGGCGGCGAACAGCAGCGGGTGCAGCTGGCCCGCTGTCTGGCACAGCTGTGGCGCGATGGCGCCCCCGAGGGCTGGCTGTTTCTCGATGAGCCCACTTCGGCGCTGGATCTCTATTACCAGCAGCACCTGCTGCGCCTGCTCAAACGCCTGACCCGCAGCAGCCGGCTGCACGTCTGCATAGTGCTGCACGACCTGAACCTCGCGGCGCTGTGGGCCGACCGGATTCTGCTGCTGTATCAGGGGAAGCTGGTAGCCGAGGGCACGCCGCAGGAGGTGATCCAGCAGCCGATTATCAGCCGCTGGTACGGCGCGGAGGTCAGCATGGGGGAACATCCCGATGCGGCCGTTCCGCAGGTCTATCTGGCGCCGTGAACTGATGAAATGATTATGCCGGGCGGCGGCTAACGCCCCGCCCTGTGAAAACGTTCCTTTCTGAACAGCGAAGCCGGTATGTCTACCGGCTTCGCTGCGATTGCCAAATTAGAAGATCTGCCGATACAGCGCTTTAATCTCTTCCAGATTGGTGTCACGCGGGTTGCCGCCGGTGCACACGTCCGCCAGAGCCGCCGCCGCAAGGGCATCAATATCCTCTTCTTTCATACCGACATCGCGCAGGCGCGCCGGGATATTGACGTCGCGATTCAGCTGCGCCACCGCCTCAATGGCTGCCTGACGCGCTTCGGCAATCGGCAGGGTTGACGCCTGCTTGTTGCCGAGGGCCACCGCAATGTCGCGATATTTTTCGCCAGTATATTCGGCGTTGTAGGCCATGATATGCGGCAGCAGCACCGCGTTAGCCACGCCGTGCGGCGTACCGTAGAACGCGCCCAGCGGGTGGGCCATACCGTGGACCAGCCCCAGACCAACGTTTGAGAAGCCCATTCCGGCAATATACTGCCCCAGCGCCATCCCTTCCGCGCCCTGTGCCTCGCCCTGAACGGAAGCACGCAGCGAGCGGCCAATCACCTCGATAGCCTTCAGATGCAGCATGTCGGTGAGTTCCCATGCGCCTTTGGTGATGTAGCCTTCAATCGCATGGGTTAGCGCGTCGACGCCGGTCGCCGCCTTCAGGCTGGCCGGCATGCTGCTCATCATCTCGGCATCGATGATCGCCACTACCGGGATATCGTGCGGGTCGTAGCAAACAAATTTGCGCCGATTCTGTACGTCGGTAATCACGAAGTTGATGGTGACTTCGGCTGCCGTACCGGCGGTGGTTGGGATCGCAATCATCGGCACGGCGGCGTTTTTCGTCTCCGCTCCGCCTTCGAGACTGCGGACGTCGGCGAACTCCGGGTTATTAATGATGATGCCTATCGCCTTACAGGTATCCTGCGGTGAGCCGCCGCCGATAGCGATCAGGTAGTCGGCGCCCGACTGTTTAAACGTCTCTACGCCCTGCTGCACAACCTCAATCGTGGGATTCGGAACCACTTCATCAAAAATGCTGTAAGGCAGCCCGGCTTCGTCGAGAATAGCAAAAACTTTTGTTGCGACGTTAAAACGAATCAGATCCTTATCCGTGACCACCAGCGCTTTTTTGAAGCCGCGTTTTTTAACTTCATCAACGATACAGCGAATCGAACCTGGGCCAAAATAAGAGGTTTCGTTTAAAATCATTCTGTAAGCCATTTGTGCTCCCTCAATTCGAGTGTTTGATAACCATAATATTTAGCCCTACAGTAACGTGACTGGCGCAGCCATTTTATTAATTCATATCAAATAACACCCTAATTGCCCGGCACGCTGTTGCAGTTAATTAACCCATCGCACATTAGTCATGAGATCTGTCCAGCATACTGGACATCAGCGAGCATCAACTTTAATGATGCCAGGGACACCAACAGCAATATAGACCTGAGAAAGATATTATCTCATGATGGATATTATTGAACTGGATCACATTATTTTATCTTTTACTGCCGATACGCATTCGTATAGCCAAAAAGATATCTCTGTAGAAGCACAACAGAAACAGGAGGGACTCATGGCGCTTAAGCCGGCGTGCGTTAAAAACTGCCTTCGATTATTCTCTATATCTCTTTCTTATCCATCTCCTTATCTCACCGCCCGCCAACATCAAGTACATCAGATGGTCATATCGTCAACTTAACACTTTAGAAACAAAAGCATCATTTCCTCAACAAAGCGGCCATCCCAGGCCGTTGGCTATCGATTAAACATCTATAATAAGAATTATCTGTCATTATTCATAATTGCTTATCAGCCTGTCGATAGCAAAACATCTTTTTCTTAAGAGTCGCGAGTTCTCATTATTAAGAATATTCTCTATCATTTGCGAGATATTATTTGTTAATAATCTAAAAACATAAAAAAAACAGTCAAGATCTCTATCTTTATTGCAAACAACATTACCTCTTGTTAATATAGCCCTTGACATATATTATTTATTATAAAAATACCATTTATGATGCTTATTAACTTTTATTCTAATCACCTGACCATACTTCTCCAACGGCAGTAGTAAATGTCTGACTTTATAAATTGACATTTCGCACCTGCCCGCTAATTCACGAGTAAGTAACCCTTCAGGTTCATGTTCTTTCAATACATAAAGAATATACTCCTGCTCTGGTACAATTACCCCGGAGAATTTATTGATGCCCATTGAACTCATCAATACTCGTAAACTTTCAACTGCAGCCACAGAATTTTGATGTGAATGCGGGGTACAGGGTGAAAATGAAATCTTCATGAGTCAGCTCCTTCTGTCATTAAGTACACGGCAGTATGGATTGCCCCTACGAAAACGGCAACATTAGCTTTAAATTTCAACTTAAACAGTACATTTATCTGAAATTCACTTTTTTTTATGATAAAAACCCTGATATAAAGAGTGAATTTTTAATTCCGTGCGGAGATAAAAATGCGGTTCGATATAGAGGGATTTATTACATTTGATACTGAGGAAGCATCGCTGGTCAATCTTTTGACCGGTGATTGTATTGAACTCTCTGCTACTTCCACTCGCCTCCTGACCAATCTGTTACAATACCGTGGGGATATTATTTCTCGCGTTGACATTTTTCAGTCGGTGTTTGAAAAATATGGCGCCAGACCTTCTAATAGCAACCTGAATCAATACATCTCAACGCTGCGTCGCAGCCTTGCGGATCTGGGCGTTGAGAAAAATGTGATTATTACGGTACCGCGAATTGGCTTTAAAATTTCTGAGGAAGTCATTATCACCAGCGACAATGATTACTCCTCCTCTTTCACTCTCCCGACGCTGGCCCCTGAACCTCCCAGGCGTAGTTTGCTGTGGCAACACCGCAAAGTCGCCATTTTATTTATCCCGATGGTGATAGCTTTGATGCTACTTTTACAGTTTTTTACCCATCAAAAACAGTCCCCTACAGCGATTTTTACTCAGGATAAATGTATTTTTTATGGCGCAGGAGCGCTACGCGCGGGGGAAATACTCAGAAATAAAAAGCTGTTCCCCTCGGGGCTCGATTGTTCTACACCCAAGAAAATTTATCTTTTCAACCGACAATTAAATCAGGAACAGGACTTAGGTATTTATATGGATATATTCATACTCAAATGCGATATAAAGTACCAGCAGTGCCACAGTTACTACTATAAGGAAATAAAAAATGCGTAAATACGCTTTTATCGCGCTGGCCTGTACGCTAACGCTGGCATTAGCTTCCATCCTGTACATTTGTTTCAACAGCCATGACGCTTTCTCCTGTAAATCACAATACGATCTTACAGAGGAAATAAATGAGAATGTTCTCCGCTCCCAGGGCTTGCTGTCCGCTGAGTTTTCCAACCATCGTCTTATAATCAACCTTGAGGGATTGCTCACCAGCGCGGGAGATAAATACATTGTCTCGCGCACCCTCTCCATCACCTTAAAAAAAAGCACCGCTGCGGGTCATCTTTTTTATATTTCTGATTCGCAAACCACTCGCCACAACGGTGATAATACGCCTGATAACATCGCGCAAAAAATCCTCTTTGGCAACCAAACTAATGATAGAATCATCTATATCAATCGCGTTAATGATGATACTATTTTATTCGGTAACCAAACGTTCCCACAATATGGTTGCCAGCGTCAAAAAACAATCATTGATTGAGATTTATCTCATTAATTTTAATTATAAAGATATCATGACGATACATTTACTACCGACGTTAGCCAGCATCGCTAATATCATTGATATGATTAACCCACGGCTAAATCTGCACCATGTCAGAACGGCGTTTATCGCATCGCATCTGGCAAATTTAGTCAATTTTTCTGCGGCCCAGCGGCGTAAAACCATTCTCGCCGCGCTTATTCATGATGTCGGCGGATTAAATGAAAAGTCGCGCCTTGAGCCGCTCAACTACATCGATAATGAACATAATAATCACGCGCTAATCGGCAGCGAGTTGCTTAACCGAATTCCGCTGTTTCGCCCGCTCAACAGAATCGTTCGCTATCATCACACCCGCTGGCGCAACGGTCTGGGGCATTATATTGAAGGTGAGCGGGTGCCCGAAGAGAGCCATCTGCTCTTCTTCGCTGACCGGCTGGATGTACTTTATTGCGAGCACCGTACCGACCATAGCGCCTTTTTAAGCAACAAGCTGGTCGACATCGTTGCTGCCGGAGCTAATATTCTTTATAAACAGGAGTATATTCAGGCCTTCAGAACGCTCTCCGCCGATGGCCATTTCTGGTCCGTCATGGCGTCCACCGATTATCGCGATTACATTAACGCGATCTCCGGCGTCCATAACGACACCCTCTCTTTACACAACCTCCGCGATATTGCCGAGCTGGTCTCTTTTATTATCGATCAATTCAGTCAGCAGACGCCCTGGCACTCCGCCGCCGTCGGGCACATTGCGGGTTATCTGGCGACAAAAATAGAAATGAGCGCGACGCAAGCGCTGAAAGTAGAAATTGGCGGGTTACTGCATAATATTTCCTGTCTGGATCATAGCCCGCCGTCAAAACGCGTTGGTGCGTCAGACAACGCCCGGCACACGCTTTATCCTATTGAAGGTATTGATGATATTTCTGAGTGGATGGCCATACAAAATGGCCCCGCGCCGCTTCAATTACACGAGGAAATCCTTAAGCCAGAAGCCGTGCTTATCGCGGTGAGCCGACGGGTGGTCCATGCGCTAAATGGACCGAAAGCGGAAGAGAAGTCGCTGGCGCAGTTAATAAAAAATAACCCGGGAGAGGAAATTCCCCCGTTTATGTTATCCCTGATTGCCCAATATTCCCCACAGATTATCCAGGTCTATCGTGCAACCGCTGGCGAAATACAGGCGTTAATGAATCGCATTGCGCAACTCACGCATTCCCTTTAGAAGCTAAGCCGGCCTAATCACAGACTCAGGCGCTCAATCCGCCGTCCAGAACCAGGGTTTGCCCGGTCATATACTGGCTCCCCTCACCGATTAAAAACGCCACCGCCTGCAGCACATCATCCGTTTCGCCCAATCGGCGTAGCGGTATCGACTGGCGCATCTCTTTCAATTTTTGCGCGGGTATCTCCTCCAGCATCTCCGTACGGATCAGGCCCGGCGCCAGGCAGTTGACCCGAATGCCGAAGCGCCCGACCTCCAGCGCCAGCGAGCGCGCAATACCGCTCATCGCCGCTTTACTCGCGGCGTACGCCGTCTGCCCCACGTTGCCCTTTAACGCGCTGACCGACGACATCATCACGATGGAGCCCCGCCGCTGCGTGAGCATCGCCGGCAGCAGCACCCGGTTCCAGTTCATCATCGAGATCACATTGGTTTCCAACACCTCGCGCCAGAGCGCGGCGTCCTGATGAATATGCAGGCCATCGCGAGCTATCCCGGCATTGTGAATAATCGCTTCCGGCGCCCCCCGCTCGGCCAGTAGCGCCTGCGCAAGCTGTTCAACCCGCGACGCGTCGTTGCCGTCGCAGACGTATCCCTGCACCCGGTGGGCGGAGTTTTCGCTCGCCGCCTGGGTGGCGTTAATCGCAGCCTCATCGCGGCCGGTAAAGACCACGTTCCGGCTTTGCGCCAGGCCGGTGACCAGCGCCCGACCGATACCGCGGCTGCCGCCGGTCACCAATATCCATTGTTGCTCCATATCAGTTACCTGACTCTTTGCTGATGTGCTGACACAGTTCGCCCAGGGTGATCCCCGGATTGTGAATAAACCAGTCCGCCTCCAGGGTGATATTGAATTCACGTTTTGCCAGCACCATGAGCTCGACGTAGTCCAGGCTATCTAATTTCAGTCGAACCAGCGGCGTATTCTCATCAATCTCATCCGGTTCCAGGTCTTTCGCATCGCAAATCATTTCACATACTTTTTGCAGAACTTCATCATAGGCAGTCATAAATTATCCTTAATTATCAATTATGCACGGGGCCAACTTTTAGCGTGACCACGTTCGTTATTATCAGGTCATCCAGTTGCGCCGCCGCGGCGATGCGCACCAGCGCCCCCTGTTCGACCTGGCCCACCACCAGCGAGGGCAGCAGCCAGAGCGCCAGAGATTCGGGCCAAATCGGCGTCGCTTTGCCCGCGAGACGAGCATCAAACACCACCTCCTGGTGGGTTTGCAGCACCGGATAGCGGGTAAATATTTGCTGCAACGAGGTTTCTCCCGGCCCGAGCAGGGAGGCGATACTCTCCTGGCGCAGCAGCGCGGGATCGCCAATCAGCTGGCGGAACAGCAAGGCATCAAGAAACTGCCACTGCGCCAGGTCGGGCCAGGCGGCGTTGAAGCAGAACTGCAGCTCGCGCAGCGTCTTTGGCGCAATCGTACAGGGCTGTTTACCCACCAGCGATTCCGGCTCGGCCGCCGTGCTCATCTGGCAGGAGAGGCAGAGTTCGCCATTGTGCGGATTGCTGACCGATGTGGCGGACAAAAGGCGATTTTTGGCTACCCCGGGCGTTAACAGCCAGTCGGTATCGCACCATATTGGCCTGCGCAGGCGAACCTGGCATTTTACGTAACGCTCAGGGCGGTACAGCCGGGAGTGGGCATCGCGCTTCACGTCGAGCAGCGCGCGCATTCCGTGGACGCTCAGCTGTCCCCCGCCCATCTGGCGCGCTGCCGCGAGGTCGAAGTGAATCGGGTTTTCGTCGCCGGAAAACGCCGCCCACTGCCGCGCGTCGGCAAGGGTGTAGTGCAGCAGCGTCACGCGTGTTTCTCCAGCACCAGCGCGGCGTTCGCGCCGCCGAAACCAAAGCTCAGATTCAGCGCCCGATGTATCTCCCCCTGACGGTGCCCTTCAGCGATATAGTCAAGATCGCACTGCGGGTCAGGCTGGGTTAAATGCGCCGTCGCAGGCAGGATCCCCGCCGCCATCGCCTGCAGGCAAACAATGGTCTCGAAGCTCCCTGCGGCGGCAATCAGATGCCCGGAGTAGGCTTTGGTGCTGGAAATCGGGATGCGGTACGCCTCGTCGCCCAGCGCCTTTTTCAGCGACTGCGTTTCGTTGAGATCGTTGAGCGGCGTGGAGGTGCCGTGGGCGTTGATGTAATCGAGGTCGGCAGGCTGGAGATCTGCGCCGCGCAGCGCCCAACGGATGGTCTGCTCGCGGGCTACGCAGTCCTCCGCCGGGGAGGTAAAATCCACCGCGTCGGAGAAATTAGCATAGCCGGTGACCTCCGCCAGGATCGTCGCCCCGCGCGCGAGGGCGCTCTCGCGCTCCTCCAGGCACAGCACCGCCCCGCCTTCCGAAAGCACGAACCCGCTGCGCTGCAGGCTAAACGGACAGCTGGCCCGCTCCGGCGACTCCGTTTCCCGGCTCAGCGCGCCGAGCACATCGATATTCCAGATCGCGCAAACGCTGTTTAGCGATTCCCCGGCGCCGGCGAGCAGCATGCTGGCGCGGCCAAAGCGAATCGCATCATAGGCCTCGCCGACAGCGATAGTGCCGGTGGCGCAGGCCGCGACCGGGGTATTTTGATAGCCGCGCAAATTCCACAGCTGGCTACAGGCGGCGGTGCTCACGTTGGGCATGGAAAAAAAGCAGCTAAAGGGCGAGGAGACGCCGGTTTTCTCAAACTCGGGTACCGCCAGATAGCTTTCATCCAGCCCTGCCCAGCCGGAGCCGATGATGGCGCCGCACATTAGCGGGTCATAAAACGCCGTGGGAGCTTCCCCCGCAAAGGCCATCGCCACCGCTTCCCGCGCGGCGGCCAGCGCCAGACGCGCGTGACGCGGCAGACGCCGACGAATCGCGGCGGGAACCCCCTTAAGGCTGGGTTCATTCGCCACCTGACCGATAAAATGCGTGTGAATACCGTTCGCGGATAGATCCACATAGCGGTAGCCGCGTCGATAATCCATGATGGCCTGCCAGCTTTCGGCGGCGCTATCGCCGAGGGGAGTCACCGCGCCATAGCCGGTTATCACCACGCGATAAGGGGAGTTACTGTGACTCATTCTGGGAAGTCCTCTGTTGCGGGTTAATGCCTCCCTGCGCCAGCCAAAGCTGCAAAGTGGCATAAAGATAGTCGTACTGGTTCTGCGCCAGGCTGTTCTGCACATCAAGCAGCGCGTCCTGGGCGTTCAGCAGAGTCTGATAATCCACCGCCCCTGAGCGGTAGCGGCTCCCGGTGAGCGCCAGACGCTGCTCGCCCAGCTGCAGCGTTTGCAGCAGACGATCGCGCTGCTCGTCGGCGTTAAGCCGCTTCTCCATCGCGTTGTCCACCTCCGACAGCGCGGTATAGGCGGTGCGGCGAAAGTTCACCGCCTCCTGCTGTACCTTCACGCTGGCCTGCTCCACGGTGAGCTGTACTGTGTTCCACTGGATAAAGGGCGCGGAAACGCTGCTGCCCACGGTGCGCAGCGGGTCGTTAAACCACTGGTGAAAGAGCTGGCTTCCGGCGCTCAGCGTTCCCTGCAGCGAGAGCGTGGGATAGAAGCTCAGCCGCGCGGCGTCTGAGCCCGCCAGCGCCGCCCGCAGGCGGGATTCCGCCGCCTGCAGGTCCGGCCGGCTGGCGAGCGCGGCCAGCGGCGTGGCGTTGGCAATAGCGATATGCTGACGCACATCCAGCGCGGAGGACTCATCGGTATGCTGAGCCGGCGGTCTGTTGAGCAGCAGCGCCAGCGCGTTACGGGAAATTGCCCGCTGCTGCTTCAGGCTCAACAGCTGATTCTGCCGGCTGATGACCGTCTGCCGCGCCTGCAGCACATCGAGCAGGCCCACTTTCCCCGCTCGCTGCCAGGACTCAATCTGCGCCAGCGTCTGCCTGGCGATATCCAGACTCGTCGACTGATACGTCATTTGCTGGTTCAGCAGAGCGATGTTCCAGTACAGCTGCGCGGTGGTATCAATCGTCGACAGGATCGTCGCCCGGTAGTCCTGCTCGCTGGCTATCGCCTCCCATTCGCTCTGCTCCCGGATCCGCGCCAGCTTGCCCCACAGATCCAGCTCATAGCTCAGGGACAGTGAGGCGCTGTAGCTCTCCTGCGAACCGCCGCTGTTGAGCGGTTTTGAATTACTGCCGGAGCCGTTGAGGCTCGCGTCGGGGCTAATATTGGTCCGGGTGAGCCCAGCGGAAATACGCGCCTGCTTAAGGGTTAAGGCGGCAGCGGCGAGATCGTTATTGCTTTCCAGCACCTGCCCCACCACCCGCGACAGACGTTCGTCGCCGAAACGGTCCCACCAGCGCTGCGCTTTCTCCTGCGCGCGCGCCATGCTGTCTCCCTCCGTCCGCTGCCAGTTCTCCGGCACCGACAGCAGCGGGCGCTGATAATCGCTGCGGGTTAAATTCCCGCAGCCCGTCAGCAATACAATTAACGGTAATAAAGTCAGCGGTCTCATTCGCGGGCCAGCGCCTCCGTCGGGTTCAGTCGCGCCGCGCGGCGCGCTGGAAAATAGCCAAACGTCAGGCCAATCAGGGCGGAAAAACCGCAGGCCATCGCTACCGGCAGCCAGGTGAAGACCATGGAAAACTCCTGCGTCAGCAGGGCAAACAGGTTACCGGCGGCCCAGGAGCCCAATACCCCCGTCAGCCCGCCGAGCGCGCAGATCATCACCGCCTCAATTAAGAATTGATGCATGATGTCGCTGGGGCGAGCGCCGACCGAAAGCCGGATGCCAATCTCATGGGTGCGTTCGGTAACGGAAACCAGCATGATATTCATGACGCCAACGCCGCCAACCAGCAGCGAGATGGCGGCAATCGCGGTGATCAGCAGCGACATGGAGTCAGAGGTTTTTTGCAGCGCGTTGGCGAGCTGTTCGTCGGTCTGGACAAAGAAATCTTTTTTGCCGTGCTCGCGGATAAGATGCCTTTCCGCCCGCCGCGCCGCGTCCTGCGGCGACAGCGTTTCCTGAAAGCGCAGCGTGAGCGCCTCCAGCGGTTTGTCCCCGGAAATCCGCTGCAATAAAGAGGTATAGGGGATCCAGGCCGACATAAATCCGCTGACCATCTTCGGTCCCGGCTTGCTGGCGATGCCGATCACCCGCCACGGCGCGCCGGCGATTTGCACAATTTTACCCAGCGGATCTTCATTACCGGGAAACAGCGTCTCTTTGCTGGTTTCATCCAGCACCAGCACCGGTTCACGATCGTCGACATCGCGGTGGGTAAAACCGTTGCCGTGAAGGAAACGAATACCCTGCAGCGAGAAATAGTCGGCGGAAACCCCGGAAAGAATAATCGAGGAATCAAACCCCTGGCGCACCGCGGTCGTCATGCTGGAGACGATCGGCGACACCCCAAGCACCCACGACTGTTTGCCGAGGCTGGCGATATCATCCAGCAACAGCGCCCGCTCCATATCCGGACGCTTGCTGCCCCAGCCGGTGCCGGGGCGGATTTCGAGCGTGGTATTACCCAGCTTGCCAATCTCATTCATGATGCTCTGCCGGGCGCCTTCTCCCACCGCCATGGAGGAAACCACGGACGAAATGCCGATGATAATCCCCAGCATCGACAAAAAGGCGCGCATACGATGCCCCAGCAGCGACCGCCATGCCATCCGTACCGACTCTCCGATGCTGCGCGACAGCGAGGCCCGACCGTTATCTTGTACCGCGGGCAGCCGCGGAATGCCGCGATTATCACGCGCGCCGTGGGTACTGTCGGCGACCACCTGCCCATCGCTGATCTCGACGATCCTCTGGGCCTGCTGCGCTACCTCGCGATCGTGGGTCACGATAATCACCGTATGCCCGTCAGCGTTCAGCTGGTGCAGAACATCCATCAGCGCCCGGCCGCTGACGCTATCCAGCGCCCCGGTGGGTTCATCGGCGAGAATAATCTGCGCGCCGTTGATCAGCGCCCGACAGACGCTGACCCGCTGCTGCTGGCCGCCGGAAAGCTGCGCGGGTTTATGCGCCAGGCGCGCGTCAATGCCCAGCTTTTCCGCCAGCAGCGCAATGCGCGCCTGGCGCTCAGCGGCGGGCATCGCGGTATAGAGCGCAGGGATGGCAATATTCTCTTCCGCCGTCAAATAAGGCATCAGGTGATAGCGCTGAAAAATAAATCCCAGCCAGCGGCTGCGCAGCTCCGCCAGCGCCGCGCTGTCGGCCTGATGGGCGGCGATGCCGTTGATATACACTTCACCGCTGCTGGGTTTATCCAGACAACCGATAATATTCATCAGCGTCGATTTACCCGAGCCGGAAGCGCCCATAATCGCCACCATCTCGCCGGGCATAATGGTCAGAGAAATGGATTTCAGCACCGGAATCAGTTGCGTCCCGGCAACAAAATGACGCGTGACGTTGTTCAGCAAGATTAACGGCTCAGCCATCAGACGGACCCCGCATCCTGCGGGATCACCACCCGCTCACCGGGCTGTAATCCTTCAAGAACCTGCGCATACTGGCGGTCGTTAATCCCGATGCGGATGGTGCGCTCCTCGCTGCCGTTCTCCTTTTGCACCACGACCAGGTAGCGCTCATCCCCGAGCGAACGCCCCAGCGCGGCAACCGGCACGCGCAGCGCATCTTTCACCTGCGCGATGCGGATAAACACCTGGGCGGTCATTGAGGTTTTCAGCAATCGCTGGCGATTATCCACCTCGAAGGTGCCGTTATAGTAAATGGCGCTGCTCTGCTGGTTACCGGCAGACGCGCCGGCGTTTTGTTCCTCCAGCGCCTCCTGCGGCGCGGGCTGGACATAGCCAAGCTCCCCTTCATAACGGGTTTGCGGGTCGGCAATGACGTAAAACCATAGCGGCTGTCCCGGATGGATTTTCTGGATATCGGCTTCGGAAATGCGGGTTTGGACCTGGACTTTATCGAGATCGGCGAGCACCAGAATCGTAGGCGCAATTTGCGAGGAGACGATGGTTTGCCCTTCACGGGTCACGATGCCCAGCACTTCGCCATCCATAGGCGCGAGAATGCGGGTATAGCCGAGGTTGGCGTTGGCGGTCTGCACGCTCATTTCCGCCTGCACAATCTGCGCCTCATTCACCGCTATCTGCTGAACCTGCGCGGCATACTGCGCCTGCGCTTGTTCGAGATCGCTGCTCACGCCGGAGCCGTCGCGGCTCATGGCCTGCTCGCGCGCCAGCGCTTTACGGTACTGCACCAGCGTGGCCTCAGAGGCCTGCTTTTGCGCTCTGGCGCTGGCCAGCTGCGCGGTAGCGTTGCGTAAGTCGGAAAGCTGCAGCGTCGGGTCGATTTCGGCTAACAGCTGCCCTTTGCGCACCCGCTCGCCCTGGCGCACGTACAGCTTACGCAGCTGGCCGCTGACCTGCGCGCCGACGCTCACCTGGACGGCAGGTTTGATAATCCCGCTCGCCAGCACGACCTTTTCGATATCCCCGCGATCGAGCGTAACGGTATCAATCGACTCGGCCTGTGCCGTAAATGAGCGCTGATAGTAGACGGCGGCAACAATGGCCAGCATAGCGACCAGCGCAAACAGCCACGTTTTACGGCGGCGTAAAAATGCTCTTCTCATTGCTCCACCTCTCCCTGTGTGATATCGCGCAGCTTGCCTTCCTTCAGGCGATAAACCCGCGTGAAGTGATGCAGGATCTGCTCGCTGTGGGTCACGACGATCAGCGTCTTGCCCTGTTCGCGGCAGTGCTGGCACAGCGCGAGGATCGCCGTTTCCGCGGTTTCATCATCAAGATTGGCGGTCGGTTCGTCGAACAGCAGTATGGGCCGGGTGCTGTAGAGCGCCCGCGCCAGCATCAGCCGCTGACGCTGGCCCAAAGAGAGCGCCGAGTGGCTCTCGCGGATCAGCGCCTCCATTCCTCCCGGCAGCGCCTGAACCACCGGCCCCAGCGCTATTTTTTCGACCAGCGCCTCCACTCGCCCGCGATCGCTGTCGCTGTACCACGGGTCAAACAGGGTGATGTTTTGCAGCACCGAGGCGTTGAACAGGATGTCTTCCTGACTCTGTAGCCATACCTGCGACGCCAGCTGCTGCGCGCTCACCTCGTCGTTGTTCAGCAAAATTCGCCCATGCTGCGCGGAAAAAAGCCCTGCCATCAGCCGCAGCAGGGTGCTTTTTCCGGCGCCGGAGTCGCCCACGATCGCCAGCCGATCGCCGGGCTCCAGGATGAGATCAACGGCATTGAGTACCGGACGCTGCGGGTTGTAATGAAAGCTCACCTGTTCGAACGTCAGCCGCGGAACCGCTTCACCGCTGAGCGGAGCAAACTGGGGCGCAGCAGGCTCATGGCGGGTGAACAGGCCCTGCGCGCGGGTATCGATCACGTGCAGCTGTGATTTACGGATCACGGCATAAAATATCCGCGTGACGTAGGAGGTAAAAATCTGTCGTAAAAAGCTGTAGGCAAAAAAGTCGCCCAGCGAGATAAGCTTTGCGTGCACCAGCGGCAGCACCACCAGCATGAAAACCACCATCTCAAGGCTGCCGGTCAGCTGGTACAGTCCCTCTTTGACCTGCTGATAGACTTTCTGCCGCTGGAGGCAGGTGAAAAGGTCATGAGACAGACGGGCAAACTGCGCTTTACGCTGCGTTTCCAGCCCGGCGGTCTTGATGGTTAACACGCCCTGAAGCGTTTCCATAAAAAAGTCATTCAGCGTCGCGCTTTTCAGCTGCAGCTGCTGCGTATACCAGCGGTCGCGGAAAATGGCCCAGACGCTAATCAGCCCCATCGCCACAATACCCACGGCGGAAATCAGCGCCAGCACCGGGGAGATCCAGAACATAATGCCGATCGCGATAACGCAGATGATCCAGTCCGAGCGGAGCCCGTTATCCAGTTCGATTTTTTGCAGCATCCCGCCCTGCCAGGCGATAAAACGGCTGAAAACGTCCCCCGGCGCGCGTTTTTCAAAAAAACGCAGCGGATTATTCAGCAGGCGGGAAAAACCGATATCGCTCTTAAGCAGGACAAAGCGGCGAATAAATCGCTCGCTAATCACCCTGACGCCCAGCGCCAGCAGCGTGGATACAACAAAGGCGAGGATGAACCATAAATAAGGAAACTGCGTATTCTGAACGTCAGAGAAGGCCTGGTTGATCGCCCGGCTGACCATCGTCGGCATTAAAAACAGGGTGAGCGACACCAGGAAGGTCAAGAGCATCAGCTTATAAATGCCCGGTACCGCCGCGGTCTCCTTCAGGCTCATCGCCCGCGGCATCTCCTGCTGCGCGCCGGCAATAACCGGGTCCGGGCCGGCAATCGCGCCGGGCGACTCTTCAAGGATCAGCGCATAGCCGCTAATCTCTTTTTTTAATGCCGAGAAAGGCAGCCACTGCTGGCCAATCGCCGGATTCATGACGCAGACGTAATCCCCTTTTCGCCAGGCCAGCAGAACATAGTGGCTGGCGCCGTAGTGCAAAATGGACGGGAACGGCAGCGCATGAAGCTCAGCGTGATCGAACAATACCGGCGCGGTGGCAATGCCGATCTGCTGCAGGATAACGGATAAATCGCTCAACGATGTCCCATGATCGGATGCCGGGAAAATTTCCCGCAAAGCCGGCAGCGAGCACGGAATATTCTGGGTTTGCGCCAGCATCGCAATACAGGAGAGGCCGCATTCATTGGTCTCTTCCTGGAAAACCATATCAGGAATAATCTTTTTCATGATGATGCATCAGTGATTAATAAAATAGAGCGAATGGCTATGCCACAAAAGCCAATCCTGCGGATAATCGCGCAGGGTGTTTTCAATAATCGGCGGCAGATTGGCCGCGACCTCTTTTGGCGACAGCGGGGAATAGATTTTTATTTTTATCCCGTGCTGATAATAGAGGTGATAAAAAACCACCTTCGCCGATACGATGCGAGAAAACCGCTGTACCCCGCTATGTAATTTCGCCGGGCGGCCAAATAGCCGGCAGCTTATTTTCCCGGACTGCGCTTCCGGGGTCTGCACGGTGTAATCGGCTGGAATGTCGGGGAAAATAATCATATTTTCCCGCCCTGCCGATACATTAGTCATTAACGCCATAAGCTCGCTAGCCAGCGATGTATTATCCTGGTGGATTGAGCAATAAGAGAGCGCGACGCCGCCCATTTTACGGCTGGCGACGGTGTAGCTTTCCGCGCTGGAAGAGACCACTACGCTGGCTTTGCCCGGCGTCACGCCAGCCCCGACCATCGCCGCTAAGATATCGGAAACGCAGTGCAGCGGCGCAAGGACGACCGGCGTCTTTTGCGCCGCCAGGGGAGCGACAACGGCGTCAAGCTCTCGCGTGCATGCCTGCATCTGGGCCAGGGTGGCCGGGTGCTGTCCCCAGGTCGCCCCTATCTCCAGCAGCTGGCGGCGCATGGCTATCCATCCGGCATCGATTCGGCCCTCGACGCCCGTCAGGCAGCGGTAGTTTTGCGTCGCCACGGCGCTGCGGCCACGGTACTGTCTGCCCAGCAGCCGCAGCCGACACAGCGCGCGAACCGCCAGCAGCGGCATCGGGGTAAAACGCATGACTCTACGCACCGCTTTTTGGCCGTAGCCGGTAAGAGGCCGGTAGCGCCAGCTCAGCTGCGCGGACCATTTTCTTACGCTGAAGACGCTCCAGACGATGAGAAAGCGCGCCACGCTTACTCCTTATCCTGGGTTAACAGCTGGCGCAAATAGTCGGCAAATTCAGGAAACTGACGATCCTTCGCCACTACGTATTTCTTATTCACAATAAACAGCGGCGTCGCGTTAATGTCATAAAGCTCGGTGATTTTCGCCATATATTCCAGACGCTCGGCGACGGCCTGACTTTGGCGTAGCTGATGGTATTTATCGACATCAATACTATTCTTTTTCAGCCAGCCATTAAGCGTTTCCTCATCGGC
This sequence comes from Klebsiella sp. CB_Kp196, assembly GCF_040061575.1. NCBI lineage: Bacteria > Pseudomonadati > Pseudomonadota > Gammaproteobacteria > Enterobacterales > Enterobacteriaceae > Klebsiella > Klebsiella sp. CB_Kp196. Next base: position 92,206 of record NZ_JBEAFH010000058.1, on the reverse strand, counting down.
TAAATTAATCCCGCGGGTCATTACCGCGTTAAATGCCTGGTCGCGCGTCTGGCGCTCAATACCCATGACTTCAAGGGTCGCAAAAACCGGCGCAAAGACCGCCAGGCCGTTATTCTCGCCAGTAATATGGATAACTTCAAAGGTGCTATCCGCGGGTAGCGTGGCGGCGAATTTTTCGATCTCTTCCTCGTTCGATGCGCAGTAGTGACAGCCATAGGACATCACTTCAATAATGCTTTTCTCATGTTTTATTGGGCTACTGGCAACGGTTGCGCTGTCAATTTCCCGCAGGGCGGAAGGCTGACTGCTATCCAGTGAAAATGTATTAAACACAAATATGTGATAGCACAGCACGGTAATTAGCGACGAAATTAACGCCACCAGAAACGTATAGCCAACGGCGGTAATAGGTTTTATCTTCATTTGATACCAGGCTCGCGAAAATAGCGGAGAAATACATGGAGGGTTTCCCCTCCATGTATCACATCAGTGATTAATAACGGGCGCTATTTGGCACGACGCACATGCTGTCCGGCGCATCTTTCATGCTAACGGTTGAACCGTGCTTATCCGTACAGGTGGTCACTTGTTTACAGGTAGAAACACCGCCAACGACCACTGTCTCGTAAGAGCTTGTGCAAGTTTCCTTGCAGCAGCCGCCAATAATAGTTGACGCTTCAATCATACTTAATTTTTGCATTTGTTAGATCCTTAACTATTTATATTGAAATGTATTTTTCTTACACTTACCTACTGGCTTAGCTATCTGCCAGTAATTCTGTCGATGTTAGACTTTGTACGCTGTTATACGCAGGGGGTGGCGACGATACATTTGAAAATATTAAACAGCTCTACGTTATTTTTAGCATTTAACTTTTTCATCAGGCCCCGTTTGCAGCGGCTCAGTCGACGAACATCAATTTTTTGCTCAGAGGAAATTTGCGACAATGACTTCCCTTTGAATATTTCTTCCATTAACCACCAGTCATCGCTGGAGATACTGTTATTAAAATCCCGGGCTAACCACTTCTGTCGGGTATAATTAATTAGCGAGCGGCTATAAAATATTTTCTTTGCCACCATCGAATCAGCGCTTTCAATGAATTTGAAAAAATTCTCCAGCGATTCATTTTTTAATAACCAGCTCGCCTCCGGGAGCAGCGAATGCAGCGCAAAAAACAGAGAAATATTATTTTCTCCTAATAAAATCACCAGCTGCTGATTTTCCCGGCAGTAGTACTCTTTAATGGTGTATAGCGCATTAAAGCGTTCGTCCGGCAAACTGTCGACATCGCAGAGCACCCAGCGCAGCTCCTCTTTCTGCTTCGGCAGACGCAGCGTATTAATCAGCTGAGAGAACTGATCGAGCCTTGAGAAAGCGCAGTCGCCGTCATGCGCGGCAAGATCGTCAACCAAAGAACGTACGCCTTCTGAGAAAAAGATATTTTTATCGTAGAGAAAGAAACGGCGGCTCATTTATCATCATCCTTGATCTATTCTACTGGTAATTAAGGGTGTAATACGCTGTTGCCTGGAAGGCACCGGTCTGCAAGGTTTTGTTACTCAAGGCGTCCGGTTCCCCTTCAACAAAAGCTTTAAATTTAACTGCATGGTGGCATCGGAAATGGCGACCGCGGTTGTTGGCGTATTGAGTGAAATCGCCGTGCCGTTACTCTCTTCAAAACCAATGCCAATACCGCTAGCGGAATTTGGCGCTACCGGCGTAATCGCCAGACGGTCGCTCATATTGGCATTTTCCGTCCCGCTAAAGGTTACGGTAACGGAATTAAAAACATCGGTACTGCAATCCTTAAGCTCAATCACAAACGCTTTGGGCTGTGATTTGCTCTCCGCATAGAGCGTACGGGTTGAAATCTGGCCAAAATCCACGGCGATATTTTTGGATGAAGGAACGATACTGCAGCCATGGGCCGCGACGGTGCCTTTGAAGGTTAAGTCGCCGCCGATCAGTTCCCCGCTGGCGTACGCCGGCGTGGCCGCCGAAAGTAAGCCCAGAAGTACCATAGATGCGATAAATTGACGCATGCTGCCCCCTTACTGAAACTCAGCGACCACGGTGGCCGATGCCTGGAAATCCCCTTCGAGAACATTGGTCCCGGCATTGGCAATCGGCGCGGCGGTCAGATTCCAGGTTCCCTGATTATTATTAAAACCCGGCACGTCATAAAATCTATTCGCGGCCACTAAACTGCCGCCTGAATCTTTCAGAATAATGCCAAGATTGGATCGATCGACGGCGCCGGTGGTCCCTAAATAATCGCTATTAAAACTGGCGGTATTGGCCTGCTGAATGCCCAGGCGAATATTTAAATTACCGTTCGCGAAACTTCCCCCTTCGCACTTCACCTGAATCGGCACGGGCCGGCTGTAATTATTGCCATTTAGCAGCGAACCCGAACTGGGGATGGTATCAAAATCAACGACGATCGGTGTACCTGAGTTGACAATGCATTTATCCGGAACGGTAATGACCCCGGAATTAATTGAGATAATCGACATCGGGGTGTTGCCCATTCCTGAGCTATAGTTCCCCAGGCGGCCGTAAAGCTTGGCGATTTCTGTACCCAGCAGGTTAACGCCGTTGACAATAGGCTTAGTAATCATAAACGTTACCCGCCCCTTGGCGCCGGACTCAAAGTTATTAAACTGGGTAGTTGGCGGAACGCATTTATTCTGAAAAGCGTTATTCGGCTCATTATAAAAAGGCACCGAAAAATAATCCATGCGCTTACCACGGATATAAATTTCAATTTTGACATCCATATAATCATTGAGCTTTAAATAGCCCGACGCGCTTCCCTGCTGCATCAGCGAGGCGGTCGCAGAGTAATAAATCGCCTGGTTTTCCATGGGAATGGTACAGCTGGCTATACCAGAATATTGCTCGCCCAATGAAAACTCATAAGGAATCGTTGCCCCTATGCTGTTATTGGTAATATCCTGATTGACCACGTCAATATTATACATTTTAGGTCCGCCGACCGGCGTAATTTCCCCTTCAATCGCCGCGCTGGCGTCAAGGGATAGTAAGCCGCCACAGAGTAAAAGCGTGACGCAAGATTTTCGTCCGATAACCATCGTCGTCATCAGAGATACTCCATTTTTAAACGCAGCAGTCCGCTAAAGTTGCCCGCAGTCACGTTTCGTCCGGTTGACTCCAGCACGGCAATAAACGTCAGGCTGCTATCGCCGGTTTTCACAATAAACGGCGGCTGCGTTTGATTAATATCCAGCGCCCGTTCTTTGACATCCAGCAGGCGAATACCGGCTCCTGAGATGCTGCCGGTCAGGCGCAGCAGCTGGCGATTATGTTCATCCGATTCGCCGATAAAAGTGAGCTGAACCGCCTGCTCGCCGGTGGTGTAGAGATGCTTGCTGCTGCCCGTCGTCCGTGAGGCGATGCTGTCGCGCGCCTGCGAGGCGCCTTTCAGGCAATCTCTGAGTTCGACGCGAACCAGCACCGGCTGGCTCCGGTCGCCGGCCTGATGAAAACGGCGGGCGCTGATTTCACCCATCTCGATAATCTGCAGGCGGCTCTGCGGCGCCAGCACGCAAGGCGAGGCATAAACGGAGCCATTGAATATCACGTTACCGCCATCTTCCCCCTGATGATCCCGGTTATAGTGCTGTGGCTGTAGCGGAATATCAGCGTCGGCCAGCGCTGGCATACTGATACCGAATACAAACAGTGCTAATAGCGATAGACGCGTTTTCATCATCAGGTTCCTCTTTAATTACCCTTGCTGCGATGGCGGCAGCGCTTTACAGGTATTTCCTTCACAGCGATATTTCAGCTCCGGATGACCGCCATAATCGTTCACATACATCATGGCGAAATCTCGCACGCCGCCGTCGGTTACGCTGAACTCCATGCTGGACTTCGGCGCAATCATAATCCCCGGAAACTTAGTGATTTTTTCACCCTTAACGCGGGACAAGCTAATAATGGTGATGTAATAGGGCGTCGGGTTTTGCGCGGTCATCTTATTGCCGCTCTTTTGAAAGACGACCTGGTCCTGCCAAATCTCGCTTTTGCTTTTGGGAATAATGGCCGTCGGGCGGTAAAATAATTTAATCCGCGACTGCATGGCTAACTGCAGGACATTCGCTTTATCCGGCTTGGGCGGGATTTCGCGCACGCTTAAATAAAACAGGCTTTCCCGATCCTGCGGCAGCTGGTTAATACCGTCAGTTTTGGTGACCCGCGCCACCCCTTTTTGCCCGCCGTTAATCCGCTGTAAAGGCGGCAGCACCACCAGCGGAGAGGTAATTTTGTTGCCCTTGCTGTCCTCAACCCACGATTGCGCGAGGAAAGGAATATCCGGGCTGGTGTTGGTTAAATTCGCGCTCGCCGAGCTGTCTTTACCGGTGATGATAAGACGCGTGCGATCCAGCGAAACCCCTGCCTGAGCGGTACCGCTTACCGCCGCCAGCATCACAACGCCCATCCAGCAGAATTTGTTGCTTGTTATGCTCATTTTTGGCCTTTTATTACTGTCACTGTCATTTACACGGCAATAGCGCGGCTGTCGAACGACGCACGATGGTCGGCGGGATGGCAATCTGGCACTGCTTTTTCCCGCTCCACACTACGCTTAGCAGCTCCTGAGGATTCACCCCCGCCAGCCATCCCTGGCCACCTTCCATAATCATGGAGACGCTCACGCCATCGCCGTTGATAACCTCCGCGCCGAACGGTGGATAGGTACCGTCAGCCAGGCGAATAATCCCCATCATTTTTTCGCCCTTGGCCATGCCAAAGGTCTGATAGCCAATGGCACCTTCGGTCAGCGTGGCAGTGCTGATGGCCTTTGCCGGTTCGATGGATTCCGACATCGCATCGACATCAACACGGGTATCAAAGCTGTTGTAGCTCACGATGTCCGGAATAACGGCAATACCAAAATTGTTGGTTCTTGATTTACCGTCATTGAGCGGAACGTCGCCGATACCGTTGGTATTCACCATCACGCGCGCCGTGTTGAGCGTCGCGCCGCTGTTGTGGATCGCCGCCCCGTGCCGGGTAGCGGTAAAGCCGCCGCGCAGGGTGCTGCTCAGGGAAACGTAGTGATCCTGCTGATAGCTGGCGTTGCTGTTGATTTCGGCATACTGCGAGCGGCGCTGATAGTAGCCGTCGACGTTGGCATAGCCGCTCTGGCTCGCCCCGGCACGCAGTCGCCACAGGTTGTTGTAGTCGCTGCTGTCGGTGTACGAGAGCATCGGGCTGGTTTTGCCGTTATTGGTCTGTACGTCGAGACCGCTCCATTTGCTATCGCCAACGGGAATGGAAAGCGAGAAAGCAATAGAGTCGTCTTTACGCCCTTCGTAATCGGAACGGTAGGCCGAAATATTGGTGGTGATCCCGCGAATATTACCGACGTTAAACGAGCGCCCTAACGAGATGCCGTAGCGATCCTGGCTGCTTCGATTCCAGTAATTCTGGTGGGTATAGGTCAGAAAGACGGTAGTCGCTTTGCCTGGCTCATCGGCCCAGAACGTTTTATTCCCGGTGATGGTATAGACTTCTTTTTCACGGCCAAGGCTGTCGTAACCCTCGTAACGCTCGTTGAGATATTGCGAGAAAGAGCGGAAATCTTCCTGAGAGAAGCGATAGCCGGCGAAGGTAATTGAACTGTTATATTCGTCGAACGTTTTCGCATAGCTCAGCTTAAACGAGGTGCCTTTAAGCCGCTTCTGGTTTGACTGCTGGCTGTAGGATTCGGTGGCGTCAAGCGAGAGCGCGCCCAGTACGCTGAGATCGCGACCAATACCGGCGGAGACCGCGGTATATTCCGCCCCTGCGCTTTGTAAACCACCGTACAGCGACCAGGCGTTGGTTATCCCCCAGGAGAAATCACCGGAAGCGAAACCTGGCCCCTGAATTTTATGGTTATAGCGGGACGGCGCGCCGACAGCCACGTTGTAACGCACGTAGCCGGGACGCGTAAGGTAAGGAATGTTGGCGGTGTTAACCTGGAACGTTGAAATGGAACCGTCCTGCTCCTCCACCTGAACATCCAGCGTACCGCGCACCGAGCTGCGTAAATCCTGAATGTTAAACGGCCCGGCGGGAACCGTCGTTTCATAAATAATGCGCCCGCTCTGCTTCACCGTCACTTTGGCGTTGGTCTTGGCCAGGCCGCGAATTTCCGGCGCGTAGCCCTGCAGGTTTGGCGGCAGCTGACGCTCATCGCTGGCGAGATTAAGCCCGGTAAAGCGCACGGTGTCGAAGACCTGAGAATCAAGGTAGATCTCCCCCGCCGTCAGCTTTGCCGCCATCATCGGCAGCGGACGGTAGGCGTAGATCTGATTCATGTCGAAATCAAATTGATGCGTCGCGCTGTAATAGCTGGTCTGATATTCGCCGCGCAAACGCCAGCCGCCGAGGTTAAACCCGGTCTGGCCGTATCCGCTCAGGGTGGTGTAATCTTCATGCATATCAAGCTGGCGGGTATATTGCCCGGTCAGACTGTAGTCGAGCAAAAAACCACCGATGCCCTGGTCCCAGCGCTCCGGCGGCGTCCAGTTCGGATCGTTGTATTTCATCCACGCCTGCGGGACGGTGATGTCCAGCACCCCGGCGTAGTTGCTGAGCGTAGCGCCAGGAAGACTCAGCAGGTCATAGCAATCGGCAAACGGCTGTGCGACCTTTTGCTGCGCTTCTTCTTTCAACGCCAATCTGGCAAGAATTTCGCCGTTAATGCAGGCCTGGGTATGCTTCTGGTCTTTAGAAGCCAGATAGCGAACCTTTTGCTGCCCCACCGCCTGGCCATTTATTTTAATATCTAATAAGTACTCGCCTGGCGGGACATAATTGTCGGTGGCGAAACGGGTTAAATCGATATTGTCGCGATCGGCGGCATCCAGTACGTCGGTATTGAATTCCACGTCGGTTGAGGCACAAGCCATAGAAGCACAGCAGAAAAAAAGCATCTGAGAGAGGATTATTTTTATTTTTAGTTCTGCTGACATGACTATTCATCCCGAATCATTCAGTAAAATATCGTGCGCGGTAAACAAGCTACAACAGCAATAGCTGGCTTGCGTCTAGTTGTAATCCATATAAAAACGAGTGACGGCGTAAAAATCCCCAGCCTTAATATGTTGCTGAACCGGAACCAGCGAAGCGGTGAATTTCAGCGTATTATTCTCATCACTTAGCAGATATCCCGAGGAGGGTTCTCCAAAAGTTAAAACTTCCCCACGGCGATCGCGAATCTGTATACCAAACCCCTTTCCTTCCCCATCCGGAATTAATACGGTCGGGTCCTGCGATGACGCATTGCCGGTAAAAGTAATCGTGGCATAAGCACCGGGCGTTGATTGATTTTCGCTGCCGTAAGACGCGCAGCCCACTAAGCGCACCAGAAAAGGCCGGACGAGCTTGCCTTCTTGATCCATATTAATATCGCGAGCGGATATGTTGCCGAAATCCACCCATAGCTCCCGCGAGCTGGGATCAATATCGCAGGCGGCAGCAACCAGCTCCCCCGAAAGCGCCAGCTGTCCGGGCGTAAAATTAGTACTCGAAGCATGTCCGGAAAAGAGTAATACCGATACGAATAGCGCCATCAGTCTCTTTTTCTCTGTATCCTTAACCATACTCAGAATTCCATATTATCGGGTACACCATCCAATATCGCGGGGAGAAACCTCCCCGCGAGCGATAACTCAAAATCGATTATTGATAATCGATAGTGAAATTGATCGTTGACTGGAATGCACCCGCGGTTACGGTAGTGGTAGAACCGCTCGCTGCCGCTTCCGCTTTCAGGAAGGCCACGAAAGGAATGGTGTTAGTACCATCGACCAGGGTGACCGGCGTGGTCTGCGCGCCCCAGGTCACAGTCTGGCTAGCGCTGTCTTTCAGGCCGATACCTGCACCAGATGCGGTACCAGAAGTAAAGGCAGCCAGAGTAGGATCGTTCGGGTTAACCGAAGTCGGGGTATAGGAAACAACGGCGCTGCTGGCGATGGTGGTATCGCAATACTGCAGCTCGATGTTTTTGGTTTCAGTTGCCTGACCACCGCCTTGCAGCAGGGAAACTGGAACCTGACCAAAATCAACGGTTACCGGGCTGGACGACGGCGCTAAACCACACGCGGTATTCACCAGCTCACCCTGAAGCTCAATCTGACCATTAGTGGTATCAGCCAGTGCAGACATTGAGCCGAGAGCAGCAGTTAATGCCACAGCCATAGCAACTTTATTCAGTTTCATAGAAAATTCCTGCGTTATAAATTTTTATCCTAAAGAGTAAGGAGCTATAAAATTGCTGAGTTATACTCTCATAACAATTTGCAGCCCTCCGCATCACCGAAAAAACCGTTTCAATAATTAGACTATTAATTAATATTAATAATTTAATTAAAGCCAGATCCCCTGGTCGACAAAAATACTAACAAATCATTTTTTAGGTAAAAAGAGATACATTTACAAAGGAATTAAAAAAAGATTTAACCTCGCGAACAATGCCACCATAGGAAATTAACTCGCAGAATGCTGAGATATATCCTAAAAACAAATTACGAAAGGTAATTAATAGAGGATAAACGAAAGATATTGATGGTAAGAGAATTGTAACACAGATCACATTTTATTAACAAAGCCCCTTTTCTGCTACACGCAACGGTGAAAAGTAGACGGAATAAGGGAAATAACGCGAGGCGTACGACGCCGGTGAAAACGGATGTCTCCCCGTCTATACCATCGACCTGCATTCGCCAGTATAGCCTTTTTCCGCTGCGACCTCCCCCTCCGGCATACCGCCGCTGCTTCTTGTTTTCCTGACCTGAAGACTCCGTTATCATGCGGCTCATGAGTCAATAAACAGAAATGCACAGTTTCACGGGAACCGATGAGCGATAGCGCGACGTCATGAAAACAATAAACTCCGCTAACTCATTAAAACTTCAGAAAATGGACAGCAAAAACTGATGAGTACACTAGAGAATCTTGACGCCCACACCCCGATGATGCAGCAGTATTAAAAAATATAATCTATCCAACTGATTGTATTGAAAATTACGAACAGCCATATATCCATAGGTTACACATAGGCTACTTTATAGGAAAACAGGCAAAGAATTAGAAAGTTTTTATCGGCATAACATTATTTACATCTAAATAATTAGCATGAAAAGTAAATGCTTTTTGTTCTTTTTGCATGTCAATGGTTTAGCTTTATGGCAAAATCATGAAGCTATGCAATCATTGCATTGTTATTAACACAGCATATTTTTATAAACTTTTAACACCTTATCTCAAAAAGGATAACAAAGTGGACAGAAGTGCAGTTGATACAATTCGTGGGTATTGTTATCAAGTTGATAAAACGATTATTGAAATTTTTTCGTTACCACAAATGGATGACTCGATTGATATAGAGTGCATTGAAGATATTGATGTCTACAACGATGGGCACTTAACTGCGATCCAATGCAAATACTATGAGAGTACAGATTATAACCACTCCGTTATATCAAAGCCCATAAGACTAATGTTGTCACACTTTAAGGACAATAAAGAAAAAGGGGCGAATTATTATCTTTTCGGGCACTATAAATCAGGACAAAATAAATTAACACTTCCATTAAAAGTTGACTTCTTCAAATCTAACTTCCTCACATACACTGAAAAACAAATCAAACATGAGTACCATATAGAAAATGGGCTTACCGAAGAGGATCTACAAGCCTTTTTGGATAGATTAGTTATAAATATCAATGCAAAATCATTTACTGATCAAAAAAAACAAACTATACAAATAATAAAAAACCATTTTCAATGTGAAGATTATGAGGCAGAGCATTATTTTTATTCTAATGCTTTCAGAAAAACCTATGATATCTCTTGTAATAAAAAAGATCGAAGGATAAAAAAATCAGATTTTATTGAAAGTATCAACAAATCCAAAGTCTTATTTAACATATGGTTTTATCAATATGAAGGAAGAAAAGAATATTTAAGAAAACTAAAAGAATCTTTCATAAGGAGAAGTGTAAACACTTCTCCTTATGCTCGTTTTTTCATCTTGGAATTTCAAGACAAGATTGATATAAAAACAGTTAAAGACTGTATATATAAAATACAATTAAATTGGTCTAATTTATCTAAAAGAGCAGATCGACCATATTCTCCTTTTTTACTTGTTCATGGCATCAGCGAAGATAAATTATACGAATTGAAGAATCAATTATACAATGAAAATCTAATTTTCGCTGATGGATACCCTTTTAAAGGAAGTGTATTTACTCCAAAAATATTAGTCGAAGGGTTTTCAAATAAAGAAATCCACTTCCAATTTATCAACGACATAGATGATTTCAATGAAATACTGAACAGTATTCATATAAGAAAAGAAGTATATCAGTTCTATACGAAAAACTGCCTTGATATCCCATCCCAACTACCCCAGGTAAACATACAAGTTAAAGACTTTGCCGATATAAAGGAGATAGTGTAATGAGCAGGAATAATGATATTAATGCAGAAGTAGTATCAGTGTCGCCAAATAAACTAAAAATTTCTGTAGACGACCTTGAAGAGTTTAAGATAGCAGAAGAAAAATTAGGTGTAGGATCTTATTTAAGGGTTTCAGATAATCAAGATGTTGCTCTTCTGGCCATCATAGATAATTTTTCTATTGAGGTTAAGGAAAGCCAAAAGCAAAAATACATGATAGAAGCAAGCCCAATAGGTCTTGTTAAAAATGGAAAGTTCTATCGCGGGGGTGATTCACTTGCACTTCCACCTAAAAAAGTTGAACCAGCTAAGTTAGACGAAATAATATCTATATATACAGACAGCATAGACATAAAAGATCGCTTTACTTTTTCAAGCCTATCACTTAATACAAAAGTATCTGTACCTGTGAATGGAAATAGATTTTTCAATAAACATATTGCTATCGTAGGTTCAACGGGGTCAGGTAAGTCTCACACTGTTGCCAAAATACTTCAAAAAGCCATAGATGAAAAGCAAGAAGGTTATAAAGGGTTAAACAATTCTCATATAATTATTTTTGACATACATTCTGAATATGAAAATGCATTCCCTAATTCCAATATATTGAATGTGGATACATTAACCCTTCCATATTGGCTATTAAATGGCGATGAGTTAGAAGAACTTTTTCTTGATACAGAAGCAAATGATCACAACCAGAGAAACGTGTTCCGACAGGCAATTACCTTAAATAAAAAGAAACATTTTCAAGGTGATCCAGCCACAAAGGAAATAATAAGCTTTCATTCGCCATATTATTTCGATATTAATGAAGTTATCAACTACATTAACAACAGAAATAATGAAAGAAAAAATAAAGACAATGAACATATTTGGTCAGATGAGGAAGGAACTTTCAAGTTTGACAATAAAAATGCACATAGGTTATTCAAAGAGAATTTAACACCTGATGGAAGTTCAGCCGGTGCTTTAAATGGAAAACTTCTCAATTTTGTTGATCGATTACAAAGTAAATTATTTGATAAGAGATTAGACTTCATTCTGGGTGAAGGTAGCAAATCCGTAACATTTAAAGAGACATTACAAGCCTTAATAAGCTATGGAAAAGATAAATCAAACATTACAATACTTGATGTAAGCGGTGTTCCTTTTGAAGTACTTAGCATTTGTGTATCATTGATATCTCGGTTAATTTTTGAATTTGGTTATCATTCAAAAAAAATCAAAAGAAAAACGAATGAGAATCAAGATATCCCAATCTTGATTGTTTACGAAGAAGCACATAAATATGCTCCTAAAAGTGATCTGAGCAAATATAGAACATCCAAAGAGGCAATTGAAAGGATTGCCAAAGAGGGAAGAAAATACGGTGTGACCCTTCTCCTTGCAAGTCAAAGACCTTCTGAAATTTCAGAAACAATATTTTCTCAGTGTAATACTTTTATCTCAATGCGGTTAACGAACCCAGACGATCAAAATTATGTTAAGCGATTACTCCCGGATACAGTAGGTGATATTACAAACCTCCTACCATCACTCAAAGAAGGTGAAGCCTTAATCATGGGGGATTCAATATCAATACCGTCCATTGTAAAAATAGAAAAATGTACAATGCCACCATCGTCAATTGACATCAAATACCTTGATGAATGGAGGAAAGAGTGGGTAGATTCGGAGTTTGATAAGATAATTGAACAATGGAGTAAAAGTTAATATCAGAAATGGATTCACTCTTGATTAAGAGTGAATCCATTGATATCAATTGCTTTGTTGCGAATTAATATAATTTATCCTGCCATCATTAACCAATGAGTCAATAGATTCTTTTATGTCCCCTATTGTTTTAAGAACCTCTTTCATAATATCATCATACGAAATTATTATTTCTGCCTTTGTTTTTACAAAAAATATTCTATCGATCATAAACTCTGAGTAGTTAACACGGTCTGTAACTTTCAAAAACTCAAAGCCAAATATATTTGTTTCATTAAATAGCGGTATATCCTTATATGCAACACCGTTATTTTCTTTCATTAGAGACTCTGAATCTTTGAATACTGACAAATCCAGTCCTAATATTTTTTTAAGCAACCCATCATTTAAATAAGGGACACTGTCGATTTTTAAATTGATATATAATCCTTTGTAAGGTTTAGGGGATATTATATCAGGGATGAAATTATGTTTAACTAAGTTATTTAATTCTTTTAATATAGCAGGAGTATATGATTGATGGACCATCGCTGGATGGAGTCGTTGAGTGTAGCCAAAAAGTACATCACAAATTTCGTCAATAACATTTTTCCTTTTGGATAAAATTCGGAAATGTTTGTGTTTGAAGTAGGCTGAGAAAATTTCCCGCATCAAATCAATATCATATGGCATACCTTCTGGATGCTCGTTATGTTCCTCCCTATATTTATCTATCTTTATTTTTAATTCATTAAGTCCAAGTTCTTCAAATGCTTTGCTTTTCTTACCTTCACACCCTAAGTATTCAAGAAAAGATATAACCTCTTTATCATACATTAGGCTGAATACCTGACCATTTATATCATCTTGGGTAAAACCAACCTTTATTAATAATAAATTATAGAAATAATCTAAAACACTTGCATGAGCATTTAATATTGAACCAAGACTGAATTTAAGGTACCTCGATATATTCTCATCCGTATCTGATGAAAGATGCTTCCTACCTTTTAATTTTTGACTTTCATCAACCATCAATTCATTTGCATATTCCTTTAAATTATAAACCTGACTCTCAACCCCCTGACAATAGCTATAAATACTTTCAATGTATTGTTCTTCAATCTTCATGCTTAATTCCCTTTTAAATAAAATTTACCGAAGAGTAACTATTATAATTAGATATCAGGTGGTTATGCAAGGTATGACTAAAAGAAGCTCCGCTTCTTTTAGTCTCCTTGTTTTTCGCCCTTCGGTTGAAAAAGAAAATCAAAGTTTCACTTAACTCATTGACATAAATTGTATTTCTAATATAACTGTATTATGGGTGTGCAAGGATTGCTCGCCGTCATCGAATACACATACGAAAAGGAGTTTCTATGAGTAGAACAATAACCTTATCCTACACAAATAGTTTTCAGCCTATTTGTAATAATCAATCATCGCAGTCATCTAATGAATCATTACGAATACACTGTGTCAGTGTTCGATTTAATAAAGAAGAGTTAGAGATCCTTAATTCCAATCGCGGAAACAAAAGCAAAGGTGAATGGCTTCGCTTAACTTCCCTTGATAGGCTCCCTCCAGTTATTCCCCCTATTAACCTGGAAGCATGGAAATCTTTGTCTGAAATATCACAAAAGCTAAACAGATTAATCAATCATCTCGACACAAAAAGTAGTAATAGTGAATTAACAAAAACAGAGATCTTCGCTGTAAAGAAACAGATCAAAGAGCTTCGTTTGTGTCTGACAGCTTCTGTTGACCTACCAGCCAGGTAAGTTTTTATATGAAGGGAATGCAACGGATAAAGAGGCATAAGAACTTTATCAATGTCGTAAAGTATGTGTTGAAGCCTGGTTCTCACCATAAAAGTGCTCCTGTTGTTATCGGTGGTAACATGATTGGTGATTGTGCAAATGAACTTATAGCAGAGTTCAACACTGCCAGTGAACGACGAACTGACATCGCAAAACCAGCATGGCACAACTCTCTTAGACTTCCGAAGAATGATGAACTTACAAATGCTCAATGGATAAAGATCGCTGACGATTATATGAATCAAATGGGGTTTAGTGATACTCATCTTCGTTGCTATGTTTTGCATGATGACAGTGTGGGTCAGCACATACATATCATTGCTAACCGAATAGATTCGGTCTCAAGTAAGGTTAACTTAGGTAGACATGAAAGCCTTAAAAGTGGTCGTATAATCCAGGAACTTGAAATCAAATACAGTCTCACTATCACAAAAGGCCCTGAACCACTAAAACCTACGGATACTGGAAAAGAAACAAACAAAGCAATTCCCAAAAAATCAAAAAAGATTTCCCGGAATGAAGCAATGTTTGAACAAAGAACAGGTGAGATCTGCAATAAGCAGCAGTTACAAATGCTCCTTGATAAAAGTTTGGCAGATTCACCAGATGTGAAAACTTTCCTAATAAGGCTTGAGGAAGCGAAAGTTTCATGTACAGCTAACATAGCTACCACTGGGAGAATGAACGGATTTTCTTTCGTATTCAATGGTATTGCATTCAAAGCATCTCAACTTGGCAAAAAGTATTCTTGGGTAAATCTTCAAAAGCTCATCGACTACGAGCCTGAACGAGACAACTCACTACTACTTGATACCAGCACAGTTGCTACTGCTACTGCTACTGCTACTGCTACTGCTACTGCTACTGCTACTGCTACTGCAAAAGATTTTGCTGCAACGGATATACCAAGGGAAAGCATAAGTGAAAAAATTGCTGAACTCGAACTTCGACTCAGAGAAGACAGAAGAAACGGAATCGTAGAAAAGATTCTTCAAAAAAATGTTGTACAACGGCAAAAACACTCCAGGCTTAGTGGCTGGATTCCATTCATAAAAAGGTTCATAGAGCTTCTCAGAAGCTATGGGAAGAGCATTCTTCACAAAACCCATACGACTTTATCAAAAATCCATGCAATGAAATCGTTAAACAAGTCGATGGAAATTCGTTTTTATACAGTGAGTTAAAAATCTCATTTGTGATAAACACTCAACCATTGGTTATTGATTTAGATTAAGTCAAGTAAAGATTGATCGTTATTACAGATCGATAATTCATTTATGATAGCCTTAACCTATCAAGTAACAATCATCGATCGGTACAAGTGATTTTACTTTAGCCAGCCAGCCATCGAGAATCCCTACAAACAGCATTTAATCTTTCAGATTGGGATAGCTATGAAAAACGAAACTATAAAGTGTCCATTTTGCTTTAAAGAAAGCGAACATGGTGTTCGTGTCTGCACTGGCTGTCATTCGACTATCAAATATGGAGCCGTTTCATCTTGGTTAGCTTTACTCATAGGAATTTTGCTGTTAGTAATTGCTTTCTTCATATTCGCTATCAGTCAAAGCTTTATATTAACTGTCGTTATATATTTTGCCTCAGCAATTTCTTTAAGATTTTATTTACGTAAGAAATTTGCACACAGAGCCCTTTTCATACATAAAAACTAACTCATCCATTTAAAATATAATAAGGAACATTAAATGAATAACTTTGTTGTTACCTCCTTATTCATTGCGATATTTTTAATTTCTGGCTGTTCAACATCAGGGAACCAGAACCTTAAAAATGAAACACCACAAAGCCTTCAGTCAAAGATCATTAAAAACAAAACAACTAAGATGGAATTGCTCACTAAGTTAGGTGAGCCAGATACAAGAACCACACTTGATGACGGAAATGAGCAGTGGAGATACTTCATGTATAACAATCAGTTTAATGCCTCGACTTTTATCCCTGTTGTCGGTTTGCTAACTGGCGGTTCTCAGAGTCAGTCTAAAACGCTTGAAATAGATTTTAAAGGAGAGACTGTCAGTAAATGGACTTTCTCCTCTGACAACAACAACACCAAAACTGGTATTCTTAATTAATTATTTCTGGATAAGAAAATGAAAATATACTCAATTCTCACAGTTATCCTTGCTACACTTCTTTTAACCGCATGTAACAGTGAACCATCCCAAGATGATATATACAATGCTTTCAAAAGTGTCGTAGATAGATCAAATGCAAGTATGAAAGCTCTGAACTCAAGTATTCCCGAAAAAGATCTTTTGAAAATTGATTATGTGAAGAAAGTTAGTTGCTCAGAAGAAGTAAACAATGTTTATAACTGCATCGTAGATGCTTCCATTAGCAATATGAAACAAACAAAACCAATTAAGCTGGTAAAATCAGACGGTATCTGGAAAGAACTACAACAATAGAATATAAATCATTAAACAATATAAAAGCTCTTTACTTAATTAGTGAGGAGTTTTTTTACTTATAATAGAATTCATTATTTCATAAACAGGAATTTGTTTATTGTATTTATCTGATAAATATTTAATCTCTGAGTGTGAAATTTCTTTTTTAGCACAACCTATAAGATCCGTTGAAGCTGTAGAGGACCATACTTTCAAAATCACTGCCTGTTCTATCATTAATTCACCAATTCGAAGTATATGCCCCCATTCGATTCTATTTGCTCCATCATACTTAATAGACAGGTCAGGAATATCTTCTTTAAATCGTTCACAAAAATCAATTTGATCGTTAATAGGGATATTAGCCAGAATACCATCAATTATTTCAACATAATCTCTATCATTCATTTTCAAAACAATTGTATCGAATTTTTCACGATACAAAACATTTTTTATTTCAAACCAACAATAATTTTTCAAATTGTTCTCTACTAATTCATGTATAAATTTTAAAGTGTCATTATTTTCCATTCATATCCTCCAAGCTATATAGATTTATGCATTCAACATATATCTCTAAAGAAAAGAATGTCAAATATTATAAAGCTAAAATTTCTTCAAACGATCAATAACCCTTTTTATCATTGAGGAATGATTTTGTGATTCTAATTTTTTATTAAGGGAATGCAACTCTTCATTTTCTTTAGTTAAACCCTTTATATCATTAATAAGGCCGTTCAAAAAATCAGTAAATGGTTCTGTTTTAATATTTCCGTGTTTGTCCGATTCTTTGTCCCAAGAGTTGATTACATTCAATTCGGAGGCAAGCATGGGATAGGAAAGACCACTTGTTTTATTATCATTGGAATAGTTAAACTCAACACCGATGTTTTTATAAATAAAATCCCGTCGTTTTTTATTCTCTTTATAAGCATCAGTTTCGGAAATCAATATTGGTAACACATATGCATCAGGCCATTGTTTAACCCATTTTATAATTTCTGACATCGCCCATGTCCCAATACGATGACCTCTATATTCTGAATCTCTGATACATAAATCACGTCCTGTGATACAAACAGCAGCAGAATATTCACCACCGGTGGAAATCGGATAATGCTTGCTATACCAAGCCTTAAATGAAACCTGTTTCTTAGGTTTTTCATCAATACGGCTAATTATAATCTCTATCTCTTCAGTGCTAAGTTTATCAACCGTAATATGTGGGTAATTATCTCTAACAGAACTTCGATATATAGTTTCGACTATGCAAGTGCCCCAGTATTTTGTAGGATCGATTCTATCCCAAATATGTAAAACTTCAAATCGCGGTCTTTCGATATCATTGACAGATTTTTGTTTAAAAGATGGCAACCACATTTTAAAATACCTATAATTATCAAAGAATAAGTAAAGTCTATCATAAACCATTCAAGTAATCATTAAAAGATGAAAATCATCTAAGTACCAAATAAGTTGTCACCAAAATACATTTTTCAGGAGTTTATAATCTCAACCCACTAACCTTGTTTACTTCGTAGATAATTTCTTTTTCTATAATTTTCATTTCATATTGAGCTTTAAAAGTTGTATAGATCTCTTCTGTTGTTTCTTGATTGTCATCTATATAATTAACAAGAGAGTTTAGTTCTCTAAGAACAGCTTCTTTATTGTTTAATTGCTGTAACAGATTACTTGTAAGGCATTTATACACTGAACTGAACATCGTCATGATGTTGTCTATGTTTCTATTAGAACGGGTATATAACTGCCTGGGATAGAAATACTTTAAGTGATACCCAACAAACACTAAATATAATTGGCGGGAAAAACTTTTATCATGTGGCTGATATCGTTTTGATATGTATTTATCTATGATGACAACAAGCTGTTCTTCAAGTGTCATTACTGAATTAAAATTGTTTTTGTCCATAAATTGCATCCTTGCAAAATGTTTAATTGTCTTCCTGACAATACATATACATTTAGCACGTTATTATAAATAATCAAGCTATTCGTAAATAAATATTTACAGCGTAATATATTAATGACAATTTAAATTAGTTTTCTATCCGACCGGCCCCTGTCTATTGGTGGCAATGGTTCGTCTAAAATATTTTTATTTATGTTGTGTTTATACGCATTATACTGCCATATAACGAATTGTTGCTTTAAATTCCTATTTTCTTCTTCAAGCACTCTATTCTTTGACTCCAGGTGAAAAATCCTTTGGGAAGCAATAGCAAGCGAAGAAGGTTTCTTGAAATTGTTTTGATTACATTTTATGCCATTTTTCTTGCTTTTGAATGCTTCATTTATTTCTTTATGATACGATAATGCTTGCCTGCTTGGTTTGCTTTTCAAAAAACAAGTGCATTCATTACAAACATCCTCCCAAGTAATACCAGGCTCACTCCAACCTATTATAGTATTTACAATAAGCATTTTTTCTTTTTTAGTTAATTTTTTTGACATTGTTTTCTCCATTTCTATGTTCCAATAAATCCTTTGCATTTATAACTCTTGATAGATGTGAATAGCTCTTATTAGCTAATCGAACGAATGAACCATTCGGCACTTCCTTGTTTTCTAAGATTCCTATTAACTCCTGTAATCTCTCCTGAGTTTTTAAATGAAAAGTCAACCAGCGATCCTTATCTAATTGGCTATCATTTTCGTCTGAATTTTTTATCGTGATATCTATTAATTCATTAGTATCCACTAATCGTTTTTTAAGCCTTTCAAGATTATCAAAATTACCTTTGACACAGATCTGCTCTGAGCAATTCAAGCAATCTCTGAATTTTTCACATGGCGATAGGGCATAGTCATGAACACAATATCCAAACTCTGTCTTATGAACCGCACTATGATTGAGAGACAAAAGAATCTCCTTCGATACAGGATCACGAACGGTTACGGCATTACTAATTGAATAGTTAGGAGCCGAGAGTTTTATAGCTTCATAATTTTCAAGAATCTCTTCATCACTGACGTGATTATAAACCCTATTCTGTTTAATACTTGCTCTTCCTGACCATTTGGCCAAATCGTATTCGGTCATTCCATTTCTTTGAGCTATGGTATTTAATAGGTGTCTTAATTGATGAGAATGAAAATAAATAGTTCGCTCTCGGCCATTTTGATACCCATGCCTTTGAAAAATAGTATTTCTTCTTTTATGTGCTAAAACATTTCCCTGAAATAAATACCTATCAGGCACATAGATTTCTATTATATTATTAGATTTATTAGTATGGAAAGTGTCTCTAAAAAACAAAAACAACAAGTTACTATACTTTATGTTTTTACTTTTATTAAACCATGGGAATCCATTAGGAAGACGCATTTGCAATTCTTGCCATAAAGTTTTTAGGGAATAAAAATCATCATGAAATACAAGGGACAAACGTTTTAAACGTTTTTTACATTCTTTTTCTGAAAAAGTATCATTAAACAATATCTCACATATTTGGATTGCTGAGAGAACTTTGCTTTCAGCATATTCTTTGAATTTAGATTGTTTATGAAAAGATTTGAAATCTAACTCCATTAACTTGGCAAACTTTCTGGCTTCTTTCGTAATTTCTATAATCCTATATATGGCTTTTTGTGTTACCGGAACCATTGTTGAAGGAATCCATTTGATATCACCCCCAAAGCCTTTGCCAGCCCAAAATCTTAATCCCCATTTCTGGTCACCTTTTCTTGTTTTATTTGTGAACATACAATCAATGGATAAAGACAAAACTTCGGAGATTCGTGAAGGTGCTGACATTAACAGAGCAAATATTGAGGTCGTAAAAATATCTCTAACATCTGTAAGATCTTGCCTAAAAATGTCTGCAAAAATATACATCACATCTTCACTTGGTAGTTTCTTACTTTGCTCATCATTGCTTTTGAAATAATTGCGATTATCCTTTATAGGGCTTTTCCAACCACCTATATATTTATAGGTAAAGTTATTTTTATTTAAAAAAGAGACTATTTTTTTCAATTCACTACTAATCGCACACATATAACTAACACTATATTTATGCTTTATCAAATCAATGACTTCACCAAGGATACTATAATTAATATTACATATATTTCCACTTGAATAATTCTTGATGAGAACATGTTCTAAACACCTTAAAGTAGGGATTATCATTTGTAATCTGTGAGTCTTACACGGTGTCTCATTGATAATATATGCTTTGGAAAATTTTATAAAATCGGAGTTCATCTTTTCATTATGGAGAGCATTATCACTTATCTTAGTAAACTTAATTGCCACATTTTTTATAACCCATTTGTCAGAATCCCAAGGTATGCTAATCTCATTTAGAGCTATAAACTTCATTTTCTCCACGAATAAATCCAAAGAATTACTTGTGTTTTTATTTTTGACATCCTGAATATTTTGTACATTCATTGCTTTGACTCCTCTTTATTATATTGCATTTATTTATAACCTCTTTTACAGCTATAATGGTTCTATCTAATGTAGTTGCGACTTTAATATCACTTGTTATATCGGCTATTCTTTTTCTTTCTTTCATGAGAAAATCATAAACCTCATTATGGGGAGCATCTATCCAGGGTTTAAAGTAAGGACAGGTATAGCAAGGAATTGGAACAGGAGCATTACAATCATTACAGTTAGAGCAGTTTCCGGAATTTATACCCTTATGTGTCTTTATTTTTATATCACCTGTGTCTGAATTAACTAACTCTCCTTTAAAAGCCCCTACATATTCTGATAAACTTCTAATCATTATTTCGTCTATTTTCTCTGCATATTCTGGTATATTTTTAACATAGCAAGCCGCAAATTTTGTAGAACGGTGATCTAATAATTCAGCAATAATCGACACTCCATATCCCTCCATTGCTGCTCTTGTACCTAAGGAATATCGGAATCGCCTTGCATTGATAACTTCTGCATACTCAAGAGAATCAATATAATTAGCAATCTTTTGTATTTTAGTTGTTATTAGTTTAGCTTGAATATGAAAAATATCAGTTTTTAATAGTTCGGAAATGTTTTTTTTGTATCTAACCTCATTTAAAGAATTAAAATCAATGAATAGTGGTAGTTCTGCCATCTCAATATCACTTAAAGCTCGACAAAGTATCTGCTCTGCAAGTTGAATATTTTCCTTGCTCAATACAATTAGCAAATCATTTAACTCCTCAGTTATTTTTAATTTTTTGAACTCAGAACGAAATACACCACTATGTTTAGCTCTTGGATACCGTAGTGCTATTTCATTATTGTGTTCTCCAAAAACACTCAGTATATCTTTCAATTTTAAATGGGATGTTTGTATTGGCCTCCTACCTGTGTAAGACGTTAACAATGCCATAGCTAATTCAGCAAGTGTAATCTTGCCATTGACATATAAGTGCATTGAACCTTCATTAAAATTAATAACGTCATTTTCAATTAATGGACCTTTATTTAAGTCCATGGTATTCACCATTTCACCAATTCGCCTTTTTTTAGTTTTGCCTTTGTATAAAATTTCAACTTGATCGTCAGTTACCCCTGGAAATTCTAAATACAACCATTTTTTTAAAAAAACCCTCATGCTTTCAAGGTAATCAGATTTATCGATTAATGCTTTTTTATGGTATTTTTTTATAGTGAGATCAGTTATAAGCCCATCTTTTGCATCTTTTAAAAAGTCAAAAAATGCCCAATACATTTTTCTTGTATATGAACTTGATCGCGTTGTCGCAAAATAACTTAATGTATTTAAGAAACTTTCATGATGACATATATTTAGGCTATTAAGAATAAGATTTATATTCAAGCTTATATTCTTATCTAATACCCATACAGGTTCTGATATTGAGAATTTATACCCACTGTTTGGTGCAGTTAATTCAAGGTCAGTTTCTCTATAATTTACTCTACTAATCATTTGTATTCTCTCCTCCTCTACGGCCTAATATTTTTTGTAGTCTAATTGAAGCTTCATCAGCTTGCTCTTCAATAAACCTTCGATTATATGTAGCCGCAGTTCCAGAACCTTCTTTCCAACCCATTAGCTTTTCCCTCATGACTTCTTGTTTTCGTTCACTTTGATTTTGCGAATCCATTAGGCGAGAAAAATCATAATTCCAAGTATGTCTTAATTTATGTCCTGAGAATCCTCTAAGTAAACGATCACTCATACTTATTTTTGAAATTATTTTTTGGTATCCTGAGATGCTTAATGGTTTACCCTGACATGGCCCATTTTTATAAATTAAAAAAAGAAATTCAGACTTTCCCTTTAAGTATAGTTTCCGATCATGAATGATATACTCCATTAATCTTGAAGCTAATTCTTCACTTAGTGGCAGTTGTCTGCTAAGAGTTTTTACTAAAGGCTGATTTAATCTTGGATCAGATACCTCGTCGGCTCGTCTTCGAATACATATCCTTTTCTTCTGAAAATTAATATCCTCAATCTTAATATTTAATAACTCACCTCTTCTTATACCTAATTCAGTGAGAATCATAATAATGATTGCATTTCTATTTCTAACATCAGGTTTAAAGGGATTAGAAGGTGACTGTGGGTCAATTAGTTTCATTAAACAAACTACGGAGTCATCTTTAAGTGTTTTATTTTGATTATCTTCACTATTTTTATTGTCATGATTCCTTGGCCTCCTGACTTCAATAGCTTTTATCATTTTAGAAAAACTGGTTTTATATCTGGAGGAATCATATTGCAATAATTCATCTACTAACCATGTGGTATATGAAAGAATACTATTTATTCTATTGCGTAAAGTTTTTTTCGATACGTGACCTAATCCTACGTTTATGTTGTTCCTTAGTTCAGAAATAGCCCCCAAATATGAAACCAAACTATCGATTTCTCCCCCGAACAAGAATATCCCTTTCAGAATCCTTGTTTCAATATCTATATCGTTTTTTTCTAAGAATCTATATAAGATTGTAATATTCACAGCCTTTGATTCTATCGTAGCTAATGCATGTCCATTATTTCTAAATTGTGTAGTTAGATATAAGTTTGGATAATAAAGAGGAATGCCAGTTTCTTTATTTGTCACAATGCAATATCGCTCTCCTGAATCAAGTCGAAATTTATCTATTTTTATTTTATACATATACTCTCCTTTTTTGCTTTTTTATTAGGTGTAACATTTATTTTTATTTTGGCAATAATAATTTTGCATTTTAGGAGTTTTTATATATGATAAAGAATTGTTTATTAACGATTTTCTTAGATGATTTTTGCGATTCCCCAGCTGGGGAATATATACTTCCTTCTATTCACCTGAGACTAATAAAACACTTAGTAAAACCATATAACAAGCCAATGTTCCTAAAATAGGTAAAACATAATGCAAAATATCATTAGAAAATCAGTTTATTTTTTGCATTTTCAGAATGACGAATGATATATAGCCAATAAAATTTTTATTTTCAAATTTATTTTCAATAAATAAAAAAAATAGCTGATATCGATAATCAGCCATTTAAATAAGATGAATTATTTTTTGAAAATGTTATTCAATACGAGATTTTCTTGTGCAGCAGTAGAAAGCTGGATTGAATCATTTAAAAGGTTAACAAACGAATCATGGAATATTTGTCTTTCGGTTAAATCAGTCCAATCTAAAAGCAAGGCTTCTTCTACTGAGATCCAAACGATTTTGATATGTTTTTCTGCTAAATAAATTTTAAATCGTTCTTCTGGTGTTCTAAGTGCATGTGATAATATTTTATTTTTGTTATCTGAATCTAACTCATTATCTATATGCCAAAACGGTTGTGGGATCGTGAAGTCGATCAGTGAATTGAATGCAAGTCCTCTAACTTGAGCAGCTTCCATACTGTTTTTAACTTTATGAGCATCTCTCCAAATTTTTAAATCCTTCAACAAATAATTTATCCGTTGATTTCGAGCTTTACTATTTTCTTCCTGATATTGAATGTATTCAGGGCCACCACCATTCTGCCTATAACGAGCTAATGTTTTCGGGCTAACACCTAAATAAATGGCTGCTAATTCTGCATTCAGTGTTGTATCGTCAGGCATATCACCAAATAGCTTCCAGACTTCCGATAATTCTCTCAGTGTAGCTACAATACTCATCTTTTATCCTTTTACTCTGGCAATGGTGGATATTTTGCTGATGCTAATAGTGCATTATACAATTTAGGTGCAGTCATAAGCATGTGCAACTCAATCCTTTGTAATGCCTCATAGATTCGTTCTTCATCGGGAATAGCATATCGTTCTGTCGGATCAGTGGTATTACGATGGTTAAGCAATCTCTTAACGACAGCATATGAAGTAAGTTCTTCTGCAACTCTTCCGAAAGTTCGTCTTAGGTCATGCATACCAAGTTTTACGATCTCAGCTTCTGAACACAGATACTCTCTCAAACTTTTGCTATCCGAATAGTGTCCAACTTTGCTTCTTTTGGAACGGGCCGGGAAAACCCACATAAGTCTTTCTGGACGAGTTTCTGCTTCCTGAACAATGTCCCTTCTGTCCTCAAGTAACCGTTTCACAGCATCACAAATCGGAAGCTCATGATCGTTTCGATTCTTAGTGTCGTAGAATCGAATGAGCCGATTTTCAAGATCTACATAGCTTGTCGTTTTAGCTTCTTCCTTTGTAAGAGACTCTCGCCAGCACAGAGAAGCTGTTTCTTCTTTCCTGGCACCTAAGAGAACCGTCAACAGCAGGTAATCACAGCCTAAACGATTGAAACTTCTTTTGTTATGTAATGCTGTTAAAAATCGTCCAAGAGTATCTTTTGGCGAAAGCGGATTTCTGACACCTTTTGCTTTGTAGCTGTCTTCCAGTTCTGATCGAGTCCTGAACTTCTTCTGCACCTTTAAAATTGAGAAAGGGTTATATGACAATGATGGTTGTCGTTGTTGAGTCTGTGCATTACTTGCTTCGATATCGATTGCATGTTTGACAGCAACATTTACCCAGCGAAATGTTTGCTCGGCTGCTGTCCTGGCTCTGCTGGCAATCTCATCAAACTTACGAAGAATTTCATTACCAGTTAAATCCTTCACTCGAAGTCCTGACCACTCCTTCAAACGGTTTTCTGCTTTATCAAGTACAGCCAAAGTATTCGGTTTAGCTGGTTTAGATCTACCCATTAAATGATTTCTGTATTGAGCAAACACTTCACTGATAGTGAGTTCTGCTGTGTCTAATTCCCTCTTGATTTTATTAGGGTTTCTTTTAGTGATGATCATTGTCTGAACTAACTGTCGGGCAGCTTCACGAGCTTGATCAATGTTCGGAAAATCAGACACATTCCCTACTTTCACTTTTAATACAGAACTTGGTTTCTTACCCTCACTCAAACTACGGTCACCAGAAGACACTCTTCTCTGGATTACATACGTTTTTTTCGTCAAACTTACCTTAACTCCGAATCCCACTGGGGCTTCCCTGTGATCATCAAAGACTATGTAAGGTTTTTGGTCGGAGTTAGCTTCGAAAACAACTTTTCCTGAGCTACTAAGTGCAGGTTTAACATTGATACTTAACTTGTTGATAATAAAAGACTGGCTGAGAGTTGTTTTCAAAGTATCACCACTGTTTGTAGCCCAAAAATGATTAGAAGGTAACTTACCACGTTCCAGGCTACAAGTGAGCTACAAATTTATCGATTTATATGGGTTCAAAGCGGTTTCACTTGGGGCCACTTGAGTACTTGAAAGACTTAAAAAACGAGTAAAATCAATATGAATGAGTCTATTGACAAGGATTTATCAGACCATACGCCAATGATGCAGCAGTATCTCAAGCTGAAAGCCCAGCACCCGGAGATTCTGCTGTTTTACCGGATGGGTGATTTTTACGAACTGTTCTATGACGATGCGAAACGCGCATCGCAGCTGCTGGATATCTCGCTGACGAAGCGCGGCGCCTCCGCGGGCGAACCGATTCCGATGGCCGGGATCCCCCACCACGCGGTAGAGAACTATCTGGCTAAGCTGGTTAATCAGGGCGAGTCGGTGGCCATTTGCGAACAGATTGGCGATCCGGCAACCACCAAAGGGCCGGTTGAACGCAAAGTCGTCCGCATTGTGACCCCGGGTACCATTAGCGATGAAGCGCTGCTGCAGGAACGCCAGGACAATCTGCTGGCCGCCATCTGGCAGGACAGTAAAGGTTTTGGCTACGCCACCCTCGATATCAGCTCCGGACGTTTTCGCCTGAGCGAACCCGCTGACCGCGAAACGATGGCGGCGGAGCTTCAGCGCACCAACCCCGCCGAGCTGCTGTACGCGGAGGATTTTGCCGAGTCGTCGCTGATTGAGGGCCGCCGCGGCCTGCGCCGCCGTCCGCTGTGGGAATTTGAAATCGACACCGCGCGCCAGCAGCTCAATCTCCAGTTCGGCACGCGCGATCTGGTTGGGTTCGGCGTTGAAAACGCCCCGCGCGGCCTGTGCGCCGCCGGCTGCCTGCTGCAGTACGTCAAAGACACCCAGCGCACGTCATTGCCGCATATCCGCTCCATCACGATGGAGCGCCAGCAGGACAGCATCATTATGGATGCGGCCACCCGCCGCAATCTGGAGATCACCCAGAACCTGGCCGGCGGCTTTGATAATACGCTGGCCTCGGTGCTCGACTGTACCGTGACTCCCATGGGCAGCCGTATGCTTAAGCGCTGGCTGCATATGCCGGCGCGCGACACCGCCGTGCTGGTAGAGCGTCAGCAGACCATCGGCGCGCTGCAGGAACATTACACCGAGCTGCAGCCGGTACTGCGCCAGGTCGGCGACCTCGAACGTATTCTGGCACGCCTGGCGCTGCGCACCGCCCGCCCTCGCGATTTAGCCCGTATGCGTCACGCTTTCCAGCAGCTGCCGGCACTGCGCGCGATGCTGGGGGACGTCGACTGCGCGCCAGTACAGCGGCTCCGGGAAAAGATGGGGGAATTTAGCGAGCTGCGCGAACTGCTGGAACGGGCGATTATCGATGCGCCGCCGGTACTGGTTCGCGACGGCGGCGTTATCGCCCCCGGCTATAACGCGGAACTCGATGAGTGGCGCAGCCTGGCCGATGGCGCGACCGATTACCTCGACAGACTGGAAGTTCGCGAGCGCGAGCGTCTGGGGCTGGACACGCTGAAGGTAGGCTACAACGCCGTCCACGGCTACTACATCCAGATTAGCCGCGGTCAGAGCCAGCATGCGCCGATCCACTACGTCCGTCGCCAGACCCTCAAGAACGCCGAGCGCTATATTATTCCTGAGCTGAAGGAGTATGAAGACAAAGTGCTAACCTCCAAAGGGAAGGCGCTGGCGCTGGAAAAGCAGCTGTACGATGAACTTTTCGATATGCTGCTGCCGCATCTTGGCGATCTGCAGCAGAGCGCCAGCGCGCTGGCGGAGCTCGATGTGCTGGTGAACCTCGCCGAGCGCGCGGAGACCCTCAACTACTGCTGCCCGACTTTTAGCGATAAGCCGGGTATTCGTATCAGCGAAGGCCGCCATCCGGTGGTTGAGCAGGTTCTGAAAGAGCCGTTCATCGCTAACCCGCTGCACCTCGCCCCGCAGCGGAGAATGCTGATTATCACCGGTCCGAATATGGGCGGTAAAAGTACCTATATGCGTCAGACCGCGCTGATCGCCCTGCTGGCGTATATCGGCAGCTACGTTCCGGCGGAAAAAGTCGACATCGGCCCCATCGATCGTATTTTCACCCGCGTCGGCGCGGCGGATGACCTGGCCAGCGGCCGCTCAACCTTTATGGTAGAGATGACCGAAACCGCCAATATTCTGCATAACGCCACCGAGCATAGCCTGGTGCTGATGGATGAAATCGGTCGTGGCACCTCGACCTACGATGGCCTGTCGCTGGCGTGGGCCTGCGCGGAAAATCTGGCGAACAAGATTAAGGCCCTGACCCTGTTTGCCACCCACTACTTCGAGCTGACCCAGCTGCCGGAGAAAATGGAAGGCGTGGCCAACGTCCATCTTGATGCTCTGGAGCACGGCGACACCATCGCCTTCATGCACAGCGTGCAGGATGGTGCGGCCAGTAAGAGCTACGGTCTGGCGGTTGCCGCGCTGGCCGGTGTGCCGAAAGAGGTGATTAAACGCGCGCGGCAGAAGCTGCGCGAGCTGGAAAGCATTGCGCCGAGCGCTGCCGCCACGCAGGTGGACGGTACCCAGATGTCGCTGCTTTCCGCTCCGGAAGAGACCTCGCCCGCGGTTGAAGCGCTGGAGAATCTTGACCCGGATTCGCTGACTCCGCGCCAGGCGCTGGAGTGGATCTATCGCCTGAAGAGCCTGGTGTAGTTCTCGTTTAACGTGAAAAAACGGCAGCGCCCTGCGGTGCTGCCGTTTTAACAAATGCAAACTGGGTGCGAGAGGATGCATCCTGACAACCAATACGCGGGGTTGCCCCCGCGCTGATGCTATTTCTTCGATTCGTAAGCGAGAACAGCTTTAAACTCCATACTACGCTCTTTAATACTGAGTTCGCATAGCGAGCTGCGCACCAAAAGCGTAAATCCCAGTACCGTAATACACAGTACGACGATTGCCACAAGGGCATATTTTGTTAGCATGTCTTGCCTCCCTGCAAAGAAGAGACTAACATCTGAATTGTTCAGGTTCATTCGTCAGCCTCAGTTGATAGAAATATCTTCTGGGGCTTTCGTCTATCTGAATCCTTGTCAATGCTCAAAGCCAGATAGCCTCAAGCACCCGCCGCTATTCTATATTTTCCCGGCCGCGAAGCTTATCGGTAATTTATCAAACCCGTTGATTTTATTATAAACTGGAAGAAGGCTCGCAAACGTATCTGCTCTATTAACCTTTTTTGATATTTAAAAATTTAATGACTACAGATTTCTCATTGATTCATTAAATATAAAAAAGGCCCGACTGAGCGGGCCCGTTTATTTTATCGTTTATCTTCCGCCAGCAGCGGCGGAATATGCGGCACCATTGGCGCGTCATCGATATCCTTTTGGGTCATGCGGAACGCTTCCGGATAATGTTCCCGGCTGGTGCGGCGTAGCGGTTCAGTATTCCGCCAGGTGTAGAAACAGTGCTGGCACTGAAATACCGTCCAGACATCTTTTACCGGCGATGTTGCCAGCACTTCAATATGTTCATCGGCGCAGCGTGGACAAATCATCTTCTTCTCCTTATTTACGGTTGGCCAGCATGGCGGTCAGTTTTTCAGCCCAGGCTTTGGTTTCAGGAAGATCCTGTACCGGCTGGCTGTAGTGGCCGCGCAGATCGGGCGCAACCGGCGTGGTGGCGTCGATAATCAGTTTGTCGGTGATCCCCGCCGGGCTGGAGCCTGGATCAAGCTCCAGGACCGACATATTCGGCAGTTGCACCAGGTCACCCGCCGGGTTGACCTTCGACGACAGCGCCCACATCACCTGCGGCAGGTTGAACGGGTCGACGTCTTCATCAACCATGATCACCATCTTCACGTAGCCCAGGCCGTGCGGCGTGGTCATCGCCCGCAGACCCACCGCGCGGGCAAAGCCGCCGTAGCGTTTTTTGGTGGAGATAATCGCCAGCAGGCCGTGGGTGTACATCGCGTTGACGGCCTGCACCTCCGGGAACTCGGCCTTCAGCTGCTGATACAGCGGTACGCAGGTGGCCGGGCCCATCAGGTAGTCGATCTCGGTCCACGGCATACCAAGATAGAGGGACTCGAAAATCGGCTTGCTGCGGTAGGAAACCTTATCGATACGCACCACCGTCATATTACGGCCACCCGAGTAGTGGCCGGTAAATTCGCCGAACGGGCCTTCAATTTCGCGCTTGCGGCTTTCAATCACCCCTTCGAGGATCACCTCTGACCCCCACGGTACGTCGAAGCCGGTCAGCGGCGCGGTGGCGATAGGGTACGGGCTTTCACGCAGCGCGCCGGCCATCTCATATTCCGACTGATCGTATTTCAGCGGCGTGGCGCCCATCAGGGTGATAATCGGATCGTTGCCCAGGGTAATGGCGATCGGCAGATCTTCACCGCGCTCTTCCGCTTTGTGCAGGTGTAAGGCGATATCATGCATGGGCACCGGCTGGAGGCCGAGCTTACGTTTACCCTTCACCTCCATACGGTAAATGCCGACGTTTTGCTTGCCAAAATTATCCGGGTCGAGGGGATCGCGAGAAACCACGCAGGCTTTATCGAGATAAAAACCACCGTCGCCGTCGTTAAGACGGAACAAGGGCAGAATATCAAACAGATTAATGTCTTCACCGTCGACGCTATTTTCCGCCCACGCCGGATTTGCCCGCCGCTCCGGCGTTACCGGAAACTTATCCCAACGGCGAATAAACTCGTCGATCTGCTTTTTCACCGGCGTATTCGGCGGCAAGCCCAGCGAGATAGCGTGGTTCTGCCAGGAACCGATGGTGTTCATTGCCACGCGCGCATCGGTAAATCCGCGAATATTATCGAACCAAAGCGCCGGCGCGCCATCGCCGATGCGTCCGGTGGCGTTTGCCGCCGCGGCCAGATCCGGTTCCGCGTTCACTTCTTCGCTAATTTTCAGCAGTTGCCCCTGGTCGTCCAGCGCCTGCAAAAAGCTGCGCAAATCATCAAAAGCCATTATTCATTCTCCTGTGATACATTCTCTACCGCCCGCAACCCGCTCCAGCGGCGCGCTTTGTGATACTCCAGACCGAACTGATCCAGCACCCGCGTGACAACGTGGTCAGTGACGTCCTCAATGGTTTTGGGATGGTTGTAATAAGCGGGCATGGGCGGCACCATCGCCACCCCCATGCGTGACAGGGCCAGCATGTTTTCCAGATGGATCGTGCTCAACGGCATTTCACGCGGCACCAGCACCAGCTTACGCCCCTCTTTCAGCACCACATCCGCGGCCCGCCCCACCAGCCCCTCGGCATAACCGGCACGGATACCCGCCAGCGTTTTCATACTGCAGGGGATAACGATCATGCCGTCGGTACGAAACGAACCCGATGAGATGACGGCGGCCTGGTTCGCCGGACTGTGCGAGAAATCGGCCAGCGCAGCCACTTCACGGGCGCTGTAAGGCGTTTCCAGCTCAATGGTGGTTTTGGCCCACTTTGACATCACCAGATGCGTTTCCACTTCCGGCATCTCTCGAAGCGCTTTGAGCAGCGCCACACCCAGCGGAGCGCCCGTCGCTCCGGTCATCCCTACGATTAGCTTCATCATCGCCTCACAATTGTTCGTATACGAACGTTTTTATTAAAACTACCCTTGATGAGCTTTTCGTGCAAGTACGTTCGTACATGGCCGCATTTTTCATCAAAACAGGAAAAATGCTAAAACCCCTCCCGAACGGCTATCATAGAACCGACGGTTTGATTACGGAGTTGTCATGGAGTTAAAAAACGAGGCGTTTCACCTGCTACGCCAGCTTTTTCAGCAGCACACCGCCCGCTGGCAGCTTGAACTGCCGGACCTCACCAAACCGCAGTATGCGGTGATGCGTTCCATTGCCGAACATCCCGGCATTGAACAGGTGACGCTAACGGAAGCGGCGGTCAGCACGAAAGCGACGCTGGCGGAGATGCTGAGCCGAATGGAGAGCCGCGGTCTGGTTCGTCGCGAACACGATCCGGCGGACAAACGCCGTCGGTTTGTCTATTTAACCGCAGAAGGCGAAGCGCTACTGGCAAGCTCAATGCCGCTGGGTAACGCCGTTGATGAAGAATTTTTAGGTCGGCTGAACGATGAAGAGCGCCAGCAGTTTTCGCAAATCATCCACAAGCTGATAGCGCGAGAACCCAATTAACCCAGGCGCTCGCGGAGAAAATCAATAAACGCCCGGACCCTGACGGGAACGTGCTGCGCGTCCGGGTAAACCGCGTACACCCCCTGGCGCGGAAAGCTAAACGCCGGCATCACCTTCACCAGCGCGCTGTCTGCCAGCGCAGCGGCCACCAGCCATTCGGGCAGCAGCGCGATGCCGCTGCCCGCCAGCGCAAAGGCCATCAGCGCGCTGGCGCTATCTGCCGACAGCCGCGGCGCCTGTTTAATCTCGAAGGCGATGCTCTCCTCATCGGGCCCGGTAAGCGGCCAGCGGAGCGGCGCGGTCAGACGTTCATGAATAATCCACGCCGCGTGGGCCAGCTCCTCAAGCGTCTTTACAGGATGCTGCGCCAGCCATGATGGGGCAGCAACCGGGACGATGGCAAAACGCGATATCAGCGCCGCGCGGTAGCGCGAATCCGCCAGCGTCCCGAGGCGAATCGCCACGTCAAACCGTTCGGAGATTAAATCCGCGTGGTGAGAAGAAGAAACATGGCGCACGCGGAGCGCTGGATGCCGCTGGCTGAACTCCGCCAGCGCCGGGATAATCACCTGCGCGCCATATTCTGGCGTCGTTGTGATCCGCAGTTCACCGCTCAACCCCACATGGCTGCCCCGGACGTCGTCCTGCAGGTTTTCCGCCGCTTTCAGCAGCGCGACCCCGCGATGATAGAAGAGCGAACCGGCTTCCGTCAGCGTAAGCCGCCGGGTCGATCGCAACAGCAGCGTAACCCCCAGCTCGCTCTCCAGCTGGCGAATGTTGAAACTCACCACCGCCTTGGTCTGCCCCAGGGCCGTCGCCGCCGCGGTAAAACTTCCGCTATCGACCACCGCTACAAACATGTTCATCCGCTGCAGGTTCAGCATCGCGCCGCCAATTGTCAAAAAATTTCAGACAGTATATCTCCGAATGTCGTGTTTATTCGCCCTGACGCTGAGGTTTACAGTAGCGGCCTTCACGGGGGGTTTAATCAATGACGTATCGCAGCAAGGTCGCAACCGTTTTTCTGCTGGGTTTCTTTCTCGACTTAATCAATATGTTCATCGCCAGCGTCGCCTTTCCGGCGATGGGCCGGACGCTGCACGCGTCGGTGGGCGAACTGGCGTGGGTCAGCAATGGCTATATTGCCGGGCTCACGCTGGTACTGCCGTTTAGCGCCTGGCTCAGCCAGCAGTTTGGTACCCGGCGGGTATTCCTGCTTTCGCTCAGCATATTTAGCTTTGGGGCTCTGGCCGCAGGAATGGCCGACTCGTTGACCAGCCTTGTCATGTGGCGCGCCCTGCAGGGGATGGGCGGCGGACTATTGATTCCGCTAGGCCAGTCGCTGACCTGGCAACAGTTCAGGCCTCACGAGCGGGCGAAACTTTCCGCCGCGGTGATGCTGGTCGGGCTGCTGGCGCCGGCGTGCTCGCCGGCGATCGGCGGGGTGCTGGTGCAATCGCTCAGCTGGCGCTGGGTTTTCTTTGCCAGCCTGCCGATCGCGCTGCTGACGTTCGGACTGGCAGCGCTGTGGATTAAGGATGAGAGACGCGTCGCGCGGCCGGGGGGACTCCTGCGTCTCTCACTACTGCGCGATCCGCTGCTGCGCTTTTCAATGCTGGTCTATCTCTGCGTGCCGGGGACTTTTATTGGCATCAATGTCGTCGGGATGTTTTATTTACAAAGCGTGACGGGGATGTCGCCCTCCGCCATCGGCGCCCTGATGCTTCCGTGGTCGCTGGCCTCGTTTGTGGCGATCGCGACGACCGGCCGCTATTTCAATCGTCTCGGCCCTCGCCCGCTTATCGCGGTCGGCTGCCTTCTCCAGGCAGTCGGGATCGTCACCCTGGCTGGCGTCAATGCCCATACCGCCAGCAGTATGCTAATCGCGGCATTTATATTCATGGGCGCAGGCGGCAGCCTGTGCAGCAGTACGGCCCAGAGCAGCGCGTTTCTGAATGTGGCGAACGGCGATATGCCGGACGCCAGCGCGCTGTGGAATCTTAACCGCCAGCTCAGTTTCCTGATGGGATCTGCGCTACTGGCAGCCTTACTGAGCGCCTTTTTGCTTTACTGGCCAACGCCGCAGGCGTGGCGTGGCGTATTTATCGCCGCCGCCGCGTTGACCCTGGCGCCGCTGCTGGGCTGCCTTACCTTCGATAACCGGGCGATAATCATGCGCCTGCACGGTAAAATGGAGAACAAATGAATCGCTATATTGCGGAAGTTATTGCGGCCCACGTGGCTATAGAAAACTGGCTGAATCAGGGTGAAGGGAGTGCCGACGCGCTGATGCGTCGCTTTAGCCCGGACTTTACCATGATCCCGATAAACGGTATGCGCATGGATCATCAGGCGGTCAGCGCCTTTTTTCACGGGGCTCGCGCCAGCCGTCCAGGCTTAAAGATTGTCGTCGATAGTGCCGCCATACTTGCCGAATGGCGCGATGGCGCAGCGGTGAGCTACCGGGAAACACACGCGCTCCCCGGCAAAGCGGAAACCGCGCGCTGGTCGACGGTTCTTTTCCGTCTGCAGGAAGAGAAAATCATCTGGCGGCACCTCCACGAGACGGCGATCGCGTAAGCGACGGAGGCCCAAAAAAGAAAAAGGCCCAATCAAACGATTGAGCCTTTTTTAAGAAAGGTGTCTTACTCGCGGAACAGCGCTTCGATGTTCAGCCCCTGGCTTTGCAGGATCTCCCGCAGACGGCGGAGACCTTCTACCTGGATCTGACGCACGCGTTCGCGGGTCAGGCCAATTTCGCGGCCCACATCCTCAAGCGTCGCGGCTTCATAGCCGAGCAGACCAAAGCGACGAGCCAGCACTTCACGCTGCTTGGCGTTCAGTTCGAACAGCCATTTGACGATGCTTTGTTTCATGTCATCGTCCTGCGTGGTGTCTTCCGGGCCGTTGTCTTTTTCATCGGCCAGAATATCCAGCAGCGCTTTTTCCGAGTCGCCGCCCAGCGGTGTATCCACCGAGGTAATGCGCTCGTTCAGACGCAGCATCCGGCTCACGTCATCAACTGGCTTATCCAGCTGTTCGGCTATCTCTTCCGCGCTTGGCTCGTGGTCCAGCTTATGGGACAACTCGCGTGCGGTACGCAGATAAACGTTCAGCTCTTTGACGATATGGATAGGTAAACGAATGGTACGGGTTTGGTTCATGATCGCCCGTTCAATCGTTTGGCGAATCCACCAGGTCGCGTAAGTCGAAAAACGGAACCCACGTTCCGGGTCAAACTTCTCAACTGCGCGAATCAGCCCCAGGTTACCTTCTTCAATCAGATCCAGCAGAGCCAGACCGCGATTGCCGTAACGGCGGGCTATCTTGACGACCAGACGCAGGTTACTTTCGATCATCCGGCGGCGTGACGCAACGTCACCACGCAGCGCGCGACGCGCAAAATAAACCTCTTCTTCGGCCGTCAGCAGTGGGGAATAACCAATCTCTCCAAGATAAAGCTGCGTCGCATCGAGCACCCGTTGGGTTGCTCCCTGCGAAAGAAGCTCTTCCTCAGCCAGATCGCTATCACTGGGTTCCTCTTCAACTAAGGCTTTCTCATCAAAAACCTCGACTCCGTTCTCATCAAATTCCGCGTCTTCATTTAAATCATGAACTTTCAGCGTATTCTGACTCATAAAGATGGCTCCTACCCGTGATCCCTGAGCAAAGCACCTTCCGCTAAACATCACTTAAAAGACGCCCGGACGAGAACCTTTTCTGCCCCGGTAAAGCAGGCATTCTGGCCGCCCTGGCGCCTCTTTTAGCGATACTGAGCTTATCCGTACTTTGCCAAATTATCGCTGCGGTAAATACTGCAGCGGGTTGACGGATTTCCCCTTGTAACGAATTTCAAAATGCAAACGTGTAGAACTTGTACCTGTGCTACCCATGGTAGCGATTTTCTGCCCCGCCTTGATATCTTGTTGCTCTTTTACCAGCATCGTATCGTTATGTGCGTAGGCGCTCAGGTAATCATCGTTGTGTTTGATGATAATAAGATTACCGTAACCGCGCAGTGCGTTACCGGCATAGACGACGCGCCCGTCTGCGGTCGCGACAATAGCCTGTCCTTTACTGCCTGCAATATCAATACCTTTATTGCCACCTTCGGCACCACTAAAGTTCTCGATAACCTTGCCATCAGTCGGCCAGCGCCATGAAGAGATCGGCGAACTGGTTGACGTACTGCTTGCAGTCGATTGGGTTGTGCTGACAGCCGGGGCCGTAACAGGCGCGACGGTTGTCGTCGTCGTCGCAGGCTTGTTATTCGGCAACATCTTATTAGCACTCTGTTCACCTGAAGATTCAGAATACGTAATAGTTGGTTGGGACGCAACCACCGCGGTGGATTTTTGTGCAGAATTTGCGGTTAACATCCCGCCGCTGCTGGCCTTCACGCTGGCCTGGGCGACAGGGTTATCTCCGGTGATTGGCTGACCGGACGCGTTGCCAACCTGCAGCGTCTGACCCACGTTCAGACCGTACGGCGCCGGGATATTATTACGCTGCGCCAGGTCGCGGAAGTCGTTCCCGGTGACCCACGCAATATAGAATAGCGTGTCGCCGCGTTTAACAGTATAGGTACTGCCGCCGGTGTAGCTACCTTTCGGAATATCCCCATACTTACGGTTGTAGACAATTTTGCCGTTCACCGTTTGTACCGGCTCCTGAGCCATCGGCTGAACCTGAGCGGGCTGCGTCTGCACCGGCTGCGTTTGTACCGGGCGCGCCTGCGGAACGTTATTTGACGGAGGCGTGATCAGCATTCCGGAATTCGTGCTGGAAGACGAAGTCCCGCCAGCCGAGCTGACCGGCGCAGGCGGATTGTTGGAGCTGCTGCAGCCTGCCAGCCACAGTGACACCAGTGATAAAGCCGCAATGCGGCTTAAGGTAAAATTTGGGCTTCCCGCGCTCATTTATCCCCCAGGAATATGTTAACTACCAATATCTTGCTCACCGGACGGCGCCCGGCCAGGACACGAAAAATGCGTCCACCCTATGCCTAATTGCAGGCAAAAAAACCTGGAATAATCCGGGTTCAGGCTAACTCCCCCTTCACGAGGGGAACAAAGCGCACGGCTTCGACAGTATCAATGACAAACTCGTTGCCGCGCCGACGGATCCGCTTCAGGAACTGATGCTCTTCGCCAACCGGCAGCACCAGTACGCCGCCATCGTCCAGCTGCGCCAGCAGCGCGGCCGGAATTTCCGGCGGCGCGGCGGTAACGATAATCGCGTCGAACGGCGCACGCGCCTGCCAACCCTGCCATCCATCGCCGTGACGGGTTGAAACATTATGTAAATCAAGTTGTTTAAGGCGACGGCGCGCGTGCCACTGCAAACTCTTAATTCGCTCAACCGAGCAAACGTGATGCACCAGATGCGCCAGAATCGCCGTCTGATAGCCAGAGCCGGTGCCGATTTCCAGCACCCGGGACTCCGGCGTTAGCGTCAGAAGCTCGGTCATCCGCGCCACCATGTAGGGTTGCGAGATGGTTTGCCCCTGACCAATCGGCAGCGCCGTGTTTTCCCACGCCTTATGTTCAAAGGCTTCATCAACAAACTTTTCTCGCGGCACCATGGCGATCGCGTTCAGCACGCGCTCGTCAATAATGCCCTGCGTGCGGAGCTGATTGAGAAGACTTTCAACACGTTTACTTACCATTGCGTATCAACTCCAACGCGATCCAGCCAGCCGCTAACCACCTCATGCGCGCCGTGGGCGGTTAAATCGACGTGTAGCGGCGTGACCGACACATAGCCTTCATCCACGGCGGCAAAGTCGGTATCCGGCCCAGCGTCGTACTTTTCGCCCGGCGGTCCGATCCAGTACAGCGTATTGCCGCGCGGATCTTTTTGCGGGATCACCTGGTCGGAAGGATGGCGACTGCCGCAGCGGGTCACGCGGATACCTTTGATCTGCTCAAGAGGCAGATCCGGCACGTTGATATTGAGAATGCGCCCGGTGCGCAGCGGCTCGCGGCCTAAAGCGCGCAGAATAGAGCAGGTGACCGCAGCGGCGGTATCGTAATGCTGATAGCCGTTTAGCGAGACGGCCAGCGCCGGAAAGCCCAGATGACGGCCTTCCATCGCGGCGGCAACGGTGCCGGAATAGATGACGTCGTCACCGAGGTTGGGTCCGGCGTTAATGCCGGAAACCACGATATCCGGACGCGGCCGCATCAGGGCGTTGACCCCGAGATAAACACAGTCCGTCGGCGTGCCCATCTGTACGGCGATATCGCCGTTATCAAAAGTGAAAGTGCGAAGCGAAGATTCCAGCGTCAGGGAGTTCGACGCTCCGCTGCGGTTACGATCGGGTGCAACTATCTGAACCTCAGCGAATTCCCGTAAGGCCTTTGCCAGGGTCTGAATGCCCGGCGCATGAATCCCATCATCGTTACTCAGCAATATTCGCATAGTCACCCGTTGTATTGATAAGCTCCCTTACTACGCTGGTGGCGAAGCTGCCCGCGGGCAGCCAGAAACGCAGTTCAACGGTAACGTCATCCCACCAGTTCCAGCTCATCTGCTGGGGATAAAGCAGCATCGCCCGGCGGGCGGCCTCTACTTTTTCACGCACCAGCAGCGCCTGTAGCTGCGTCTCTTCGGCCACTGCCGCCTGTTCGGCGGCCAGCGCATCCCGTTGGCTTCCCCAGTCGCCGCTGCCCACAAGCGCAGCGGTAATCATCAGCTCGCGGTTATCTACCCGCGCCTGGAGTTCCGTCAGTTCTTCAGAGGCCGCAACGAACCAGCTTCCGCGCCCCGCTAATTGTAGCGCATCGCCATCAACAACCTGATTAAATTCCGGTTTTTTTAATCTAATACCAACCTGTTGATTAAACAATGCGCTGCGGGCCGCCGACAACCAAAAACTGCGTTTATTGCGATCGCGCACCGGCGCGCCGCTCTCGGCCCAGCGCAGCGCCCCCAGCAGGTTACTGCCGCCGATACCGAAGCGCTGGGCGCCAAAATAGTTGGGTACGCCATGCTCAGCAATCGCCTGTAAACGCGTTTCGACATCGTCGCGATCGCTGATTTCGCGCAGCACCAGCGTAAACTGGTTCCCCTTCAGCGCCCCGAGGCGCAGCTTGCGCTTATGGCGCGCGTACTCCAGCACCTGACAGCCTTCAAGCTGAAATTTGCTCAGGTCGGGCATCTCTTTGCCCGGCACTCGGGCGCACAGCCACTGTTCAGTGACCGCGTGTTTGTCCTTCTGCCCGGCAAAGCTCACTTCACGCGCATGAATTTTAAGGAATTTTGCCAGCGCGTCAGCAACAAAACGGGTATTGCAGCCGTTTTTCAGAATACGCACCAGCACATGCTCGCCTTCGCCGTCAGGCGCAAAGCCGAGATCCTCAACCACCACGAAGTCCTCCGGGTTGGCTTTTAGCAGCCCCTGGCTCAGCGGTTTTCCATGCAGATAAGTGAGTTCGTCAAAAGCGATCATTTCTCCGCCTTACGCAGCAGCGCCACCGCTTCACAGGCAATGCCTTCGCCGCGACCGGTAAAGCCCAGCTTTTCCGTGGTGGTGGCTTTGACGTTAACATCGTCCATATGGCAACCGAGATCTTCGGCAATAAAGATGCGCATCTGGGGAATATGCGGCAGCATTTTTGGCGCCTGGGCGATAATGGTGACGTCAACGTTGCCAAGGGTATAGCCTTTCGCCTGAATCCGCCGCCACGCTTCGCGCAGCAGTTCGCGGCTGTCGGCGCCCTTAAAGGCCGGGTCGGTATCCGGGAACAGCTTGCCGATGTCGCCCAGCGCCGCCGCGCCGAGCAGCGCATCGGTCAGCGCGTGCAGCGCGACGTCGCCGTCGGAGTGGGCCAGCAGCCCTTTCTCGTAGGGTACGCGCACGCCGCCGATGATGATTGGGCCTTCACCGCCAAAAGCGTGTACGTCAAAACCGTGTCCAATTCGCATTAAGCCTTCTCCTGGTGTCGGGAACGGGTAAGGTAAAATTCGGCCAGCGCCAGGTCTTCCGGGCGCGTCACTTTAATATTATCAGCTCGTCCGGCGACCAGTTCAGGATGAAAGCCGCAGTACTCCAGCGCCGAGGCTTCGTCGGTGATGGTCGCCCCTTCATTAAGCGCCCGCGTCAGGCAATCAACAAGCAGTTCGCGAGGGAAAAATTGCGGCGTCAGCGCGTGCCATAAATCGTTACGTTCAACGGTATGGGCGATGGCTGCCCTGCCCGGCTCCGCGCGCTTCATCGTGTCGCGAACCGGAGCGGCCAGAATGCCGCCCGTACGGCTGGTTTGGCATAGCTGAAGCAGGCGGCTGAGATCGTCCTGGTGCAGGCAGGGGCGCGCGGCATCGTGCACCAGCACCCAGTCGGCTTCGCCAAGAACCTTCAGGCCAGCGAGAACGGAGTCCGCGCGTTCCGTGCCGCCATCAACGACGGTGATTTGGGAGTGGTTCGCCAACGGCAGTTGGCTGAAGCGAACGTCGCCCGGGCTGACGGCAATCACCACCCGCTGTATAAGGGGGTTTGCCAACAGCGCGGCGACCGCGTGCTCGAGAATCGTTTTGTTACCGATTGAGAGATATTGTTTAGGGCATTCCGTTTGCATGCGGCGGCCAAAACCGGCTGCCGGCACCACGGCGCAAACGCCCGGAAAAGTGGCTGCCATGTTGTAATCCTGGGCCTGTTTATCGATTATTCTGCTGTTGCCCCGCGGCCTGGTTGCGTTTTGACGCATCCGGCACCAGACGATAAAACGTTTCGCCCGGGCGGGTCATACTGAGTTCATTGCGCGCGCGCTCTTCGATAGCTTCCTGACCGCCGTTGAGGTCGTCAATTTCGGCGAACAGCTGATCGTTGCGTGCTTTTAATTTAGCGTTCGTTGCCTGCTGCGCGGAGACATCGTCGTTAACCCGGCTATAGTCGTGCAGACCATTTTTGCCGAACCATAGCGAGTACTGCAGCCAGACCAGCAAAGCCAATAACAGCAGCGTTAGTTTACCCATCCTGCCCCCTGAAAAACGGCATCATCATCCCATAACTCGCCCGAGTTCTCTACTCTGGCGCGCGGACGACGCCGCGTAACGCGGGGACTGTACCACATTTTTACCGTTGATACCCAGGCTAGATTCATTCGTAGAAAGGACTACCCCAGTAGCCAGAGGAACAGCAGACCGAACATCAGTCCGACGGTTAAAATCGTCGCGCAGACGCTGTACTGAAGTTTGCCGTCCATCAGCGAATGCAGCGCGATGCCAACCACGACGGCAACCGGCATTAATGCCAGGAAGAACGGCCAAGTGTAGAGGAAGACAAATAGCGTGTTACTGCCATAGATCAGGAAGGGAATACCCAGCGCCAGCAGCCATGAAATAAAGCCAACAGCAGCGCCCGACAGAGACCAGGTGGTCTCGTCGCTGACTGCCGGCGGCGGTTCTGAACGAATAATACTGATGTTCTGGGTATTGCGCATATCGAATCCTGTTGACCTGGCGATCGGCATCCTGTGATGATGCCGCTGCCGTTTCAGGATCTGATAATATCGCTCTGTCGTAGCAGGTCTAATAATTGGTGCACCAAATTTGTTACCAATTGTTCACCGTCGAGGTGAATTTCGGCGCGCTCCGGGGATTCATACACTGAATCAATTCCGGTAAAGTTGCGCAGCTCCCCGGCCCGTGCCTTCTTGTACAGCCCTTTCGGATCCCGCGCTTCGCAGATCGCCAGCGGCGTATCGACAAAGACTTCAATAAAGCGCCCTTCGCCCAAACGTTCGCGCACCATCTGCCGCTCTGCGCGATGCGGTGATATAAACGCAGTCAATACTACCAGCCCGGCATCCACCATCAGCTTCGCCACTTCACCCACCCGGCGAATGTTTTCTTTGCGGTCGTCGTCGCTGAAGCCAAGATCGCTGCACAGGCCGTGACGCACGTTATCGCCATCCAGTAAATAGGTGCTCACGCCGAGCCGATGCAGCGCCTCTTCCAGCGCGCCGGCAACGGTGGATTTCCCCGAGCCCGAAAGCCCGGTGAACCACAGCACCACGCCGCGATGGCCATGATGCTGCTCGCGCTGCTCCTGCGTGACAGGATGTGCGTGCCAGACGACGTTTTCGTCATGTCGGGCCATTACTTGCCTCCCAGCAGGTCGCGGGCGTCCCAGTGCGGGAAGTGCTTGCGAATAAGCTGGTTCAGCTCAAGCTCAAACGCGCTGTATTGCGAAGCGCCTGCCTGAGCCTGCTCGTTCGGTTCGCGTACCATCCCTGCGCCAACGGTCACGTTGGTCAAACGATCGATAAAAATCAGGCCCCCGGTGACCGGGTTATCCTGGTATTTATCCAGCACCAGCGGCTCGTCGAAAGTCAGATCCACCAGCCCAATGCCGTTGAGCGGCAGCGATTCCACTTCGCGCTGGGTCAGGTTGTTAATATCAACCTGGTAGCGTACGCCATCCACGCGGGCGCGGGTTTTCTTACCGGCGATTTTAATGTCATAGCTCTGGCCAGGCGTTAGGGCCTGCTCCGCCATCCATACCACATCAACGCTGGCGCTTTGTACCGCAGGCAGAGAGACCGTCGCGTCCACCAGCAGGTCACCGCGGCTGATATCAATTTCATCCTTCAGCACGAGAGTGATCGCTTCCCCGGCCGCCGCTTCCGGCAGATCGCCGTCAAAGGTGACAATGCGCGCCACGGTGGATTCTACCCCCGACGGCAGCACTTTCAGGCGCTGTCCTACGCTCACGCTGCCGGCGGCAACCGTACCGGAGAACCCGCGGAAGTCGAGGTTCGGGCGGTTGACGTACTGCACCGGGAAGCGCAGCGGCTGGCTTTCCACCACGCGCAGAATCTCAACGGTTTCCAGCACTTCCAGCAGCGTAGGGCCGCTGTACCACGGCATTTTATCGCTCTGGCTGGCGACGTTGTCCCCTTCAAGCGCGGAAAGCGGGACAAAGCGAATGTCGAGATCGCCTGGCAGCTGTTCAGCAAAGGTCAGATACGCTTCACGAATGGTGTTAAAGGTATCTTCGCTAAAATCGACGAGGTCCATTTTGTTCACCGCCACCACCAGGTGTTTGATCCCCAGCAGCGTGGAGATAAAGCTGTGACGACGGGTTTGATCGAGCACGCCTTTGCGCGCGTCGATCAGCAGGATCGCCAGGTCGCAGGTTGACGCGCCGGTCGCCATGTTGCGGGTATATTGTTCGTGTCCCGGGGTGTCGGCGATAATAAATTTGCGCTTCTCGGTAGAGAAGTAACGGTAGGCGACGTCGATGGTGATGCCCTGCTCACGCTCGGCCTGCAGACCGTCCACCAGCAGCGCCAGATCGAGTTTTTCGCCCTGGGTACCGTGACGTTTGCTGTCGTTATGCAGCGAAGAGAGCTGATCTTCGTAAATCTGACGGGTATCGTGCAGCAGGCGGCCAATCAGCGTACTTTTGCCGTCGTCGACGCTGCCGCAGGTCAAAAAGCGCAGCAGGCTTTTGTGCTGCTGGGCATGCAGGTAGGCTTCAACGCCGCCTTCATTGGCAATTTGTTGTGCAATAGTCGTATTCATGGCGGCTCCTTAGAAATAACCCTGACGTTTCTTCAGCTCCATGGAGCCTGCCTGGTCGCGGTCAATCACGCGCCCCTGTCGTTCGCTGGTGGTCGAGACCAGCATCTCTTCGATGATCTCCGGCAGCGTTTGCGCATTGGACTCCACCGCGCCGGTCAGCGGCCAGCAGCCGAGGGTGCGGAAGCGTACCATCTGTTTTTTGATCATCTCGCCGGGCTGTAAATTGATGCGATCGTCATCGATCATCATCAGCATCCCGTCGCGCTCCAGCACCGGACGCTCCGCCGCCAGGTACAGCGGAACAATTTCAATATTTTCCAGATAGATGTACTGCCAGATGTCCA
Organism: Klebsiella sp. CB_Kp196; assembly: GCF_040061575.1. Lineage (NCBI taxonomy): Bacteria > Pseudomonadati > Pseudomonadota > Gammaproteobacteria > Enterobacterales > Enterobacteriaceae > Klebsiella > Klebsiella sp. CB_Kp196. Next base: position 48,159 of record NZ_JBEAFH010000058.1, on the reverse strand, counting down.
GCTCGGTCCAGTTGGAGAGCGGGAACACGCGGATACTTTCGCCCTTGTTAATCTGGCCGTTATAGTTGTGCCACAGCTCCGGGCGCTGGTTTTTCGGATCCCAGCGGTGGAAGCGGTCGCGGAAGGAGTAAATACGCTCTTTAGCGCGGGATTTCTCTTCATCGCGACGGGCGCCGCCGAACGCGGCATCGAAGCCGTATTTGTTCAGCGCCTGCTTGAGGCCTTCGGTTTTCATGATATCGGTATGCTTGGCGCTGCCGTGAACGAACGGGTTAATCCCCATCGCTACCCCTTCCGGGTTTTTGTGCACCAGCAGCTCACAGCCGTAGGCTTTAGCTGTACGGTCACGGAACTCGTACATTTCGCGGAATTTCCAGCCGGTATCGACGTGCAGCAGCGGGAACGGCAGGGTGCCCGGATAAAACGCTTTACGCGCCAGATGCAGCATCACGCTGGAGTCTTTGCCGATGGAGTACATCATCACCGGGTTAGAGAATTCGGCGGCCACCTCACGAATGATATGGATGCTTTCCGCCTCCAGTTGCCGCAGGTGAGTAAGTCGTTTTTGGTCCATAACCGTTCCTTAAGCCAGATTTACTACAGAAGCCTTAAAGGCGTCTGAGGATGAGGTGTGTTGAAACCAGGCGAGCTGTTGATGTAATTGCACCACTTCACCCACCACCAGCAGCGCGGGCATCGGGGCGTCTTTCGCCAGGTTTTCAAGCTGTTGTAATGTGCCGGTCTTCGTTTGCTGATCGGCGCGAGTGCCGCGCGAGATTACCGCCACCGGGGTATCGCCTCCGCGGCCGTTGGCGATCAGCTGAGCGCTGATTTCCGCCGCTTTCAGGCTACCCATATAAATGGCCAGGGTCTGGCCGCTTTGCGCCAGCCGCGCCCAGTCGAGCGGCGAATTTTCAGCGCCAAAGTGCCCGGTAATAAAGGTTACGCTCTGGGCATAATCACGATGCGTCAGCGGAATACCGGCATAAGCCGTTACGCCCGCCGCCGCCGTGACGCCCGGGACGACCTGAAACGGAATGCCCGCTGCGGCTGCGGCCTGCAGCTCTTCACCGCCGCGGCCAAAAATAAACGGGTCGCCGCCCTTCAGGCGAATCACCGTTTTGCCCGTTTTCGCCGCTTCCAGCAGCAGGCGGTTGATCTCCTGCTGCGGTACAGATACGCCGGCGGCGCTTTTGCCGACGCAGATTGTCTCCGCGTCCCGGCGCACCAGTTCACGTACTTCCGGGGTGACCAGGTTGTCGTAAAACACCACATCCGCCTGCTGAAGGGCCTGCAGGCCGCGCAGGGTCAGCAATCCGGCATCGCCTGGCCCTGCCCCGACGAGAATAATTTCACCAGGGCGTTTTTCCGGCTGCCGAAGTTCATCTTCCAGCGCTTTTTCCGCTTCATCTTTATTGCCCGCCAGCATCAGGCTGGCAAAGCGACCGGTAAACACGCGCTCCCAAAAGCGGCGGCGTTCGGCGGTGGTTTTCAGATGGGTTTTAATATGGTGACGCCAGTAGCTCGCCGTTTCAGCCAGCCGCCCCAGGTTGGTGGGCAGCAGCGCTTCGATTTTTTCGCGCAAAATCCGCGACAGCACCGGCGCTTTTCCGCTGGAAGAGATAGCCACCAGCAGCGGAGAGCGATCGACAATGGATGGAAAGACAAACGAGCACAGCGCCTGATTATCCACGACGTTGACCAGCCGATAGCGCGCGTTAGCCGCGACATAAACGCGTTGGTTCAGCTCGTCATCTTCCGTGGCGGCAATCACCAGGAATACGTCGTCAAGCTGCTGCTCTTCGAATACGGTTGCCCGCCACTGAATTTCCTCGCGCTCGACCTTTTCGGCAAGTTCCGGTATCAACGTTTCGGCGACAATTTGCACCTTCGCTTCAGCACGCAGCAAAAACGTAATCTTACGCGCGGCTATCTCGCCGCCGCCGATCACCAGCACGGGTCTGTCTTTCACTTCGGCAAATATCGGCAAGTATTCCACTGCGCAACAACTCTCTTACAATCAGCAATAGAGCGACTATAGGGTGCGGTTTAGAGCAAATGAAATTACGAAATGGAATGAGTTGTTACTCAAAAGAATAACGACCTGGGAAAGCAAATATCAAAAAGTGCTTAACACGCGGTTTTTCCACCATTTAAGAGCGATTGAAATTGTTTAACCCCGGTCACAGTTTCATACTACGCGGGTGAAATTGTTTTAAGTGCTAAAGGACCCCCTATGTTTTCCGCATTGTGCCGTCGCCTGCTCCCCCTGGCGTTGGGCGCAGGTTTTGTCTTCTCCGCCGCCCCGGCATTCAGCGCCCCGGGCGAAACTGCCAATGCCCAGGCTCGTCATATCGCCACCTTTTATCCCGGAAGAATGACCGGCACGCCGGCCGAGATGCTGTCGGCCGATTATCTCCGCCAGCAGTTCGCCCAGATGGGCTACCAGAGCGATGTGCGCAGCTTCAATACCCGTTACGTCTATACCGATAGCAATCAGCGTAAAAACTGGCATAACGCCACCGGCAGTACGGTGATCGCCGCTCATGAAGGCCAATCTCGTCAGCAGATTATTATTATGGCGCACCTGGATACCTACGCGCCGCAGAGCGATAAAGATGTTGAAAACAACCTCGGTGGCCTGACCCTGCAGGGGATAGACGACAACGCGATGGGTCTCGGCGTCATGCTGGAACTTGCTGAACAGTTAAAGAACGTTCCTACCCGTTACGGTATTCGCTTCGTTGCCACCAGCGGCGAAGAAGAAGGCCGGCTGGGTGCGCAGAATCTGCTTAAGCGCATGAGCGACGCGGAAAAGAAAAACACCCTGCTGGTGATTAATCTCGATAACCTGGTGGTGGGCGATAAGCTGTACTTTAATAGCGGCCGCAGCACGCCAGCATCGGTGCGCAAGCTCACCCGCGACCGGGCGCTGGCTATCGCCCGTAGCCACGGCATAGCGGCCTTCACCAATCCTGGGATGAACCGGGACTTCCCGAAAGGCACCGGCTGCTGCAACGACGCCAGCGTTTTTGATAGCGCCGGGATCCCGGTACTGTCGGTGGAAGCGACCAACTGGTCATTAGGTAAGAAAGACGGTTATCAGCAGCGGAGCAAATCACGCAGCTTCCCGCAGGGCACGAGCTGGCATGACGTACAGCTGGATAACCTGCAGTATATTGATAAAGCGCTGCCGGGGCGTATTGAGCATCGCGGACGCGATGTGATGAAAGTGATGCTGCCGCTGGTGAAAGAACTGGCGAAGGCGGAGAAGAGACCCGCCTCAAAATAGACTAACGGTAAAAATCCGGCAACAAGGACTGTCGCCATGATGCGTTTTCATTTTTTAATACCGCTAGCACTTCTCCGGGAGTGCTTTTTTAACAATCCTCGCTCAATCAGCAGGCGGTATGTCTCTCGCCGTCTCCACAGCCAGAAGTCATTCAGCTTGCTGGCCAACCTGCGGGGAAAAGGGGTTTTCCTGTACCGTTGGCTGGGCACCGTCCTGTTGCCTGGACGGCGCAAGCACCGTCTGAACACACCGCTACAATCCGCGTAACCGATCCGTTGGATTTACGTTAGAGCGCTTCGAAAATATCTTCAGAATACCCGGAAGGCACATCCCTATCAGAATCAATCCTCCCCCGAAAATAACATTGGCGGAAAACGTTTCATGCAATAACCAGAGTGCGAATAGTGCGGAAAACACCGGCTCCAGATTGTAAATCAGAACGGCTCGCGTTGGCGTTGAATACCGCTGGAAATGCGCCTGAACCCAAAAAGCAATGACAGTAGAAAAGACTGCCGTTATCCCTAGCGCGATGACAAGCTTGCTACTCCAGTTACAAGGGAGAATCTCACCTCCGCTGATGTGCTGTAGCCCCAGAAAGATTACGGCCATCGTAGAGATCTGTAAAAACGTTAGTGTCATATTATTATGACGCGCGCAGAAACGATCGAGCGCAATAATATGTATGGCGGTGAACAACGATCCAATAACAACCAGCCCATCTCCCAGATGGAGCTGCCATCCCTGGATATCGGCCATCAGATATAAACCCGCAAGACCAAACAATGTCGCTAATATCGCGTCAAAAGAGGGGCGTTTCCCCATCAATGGTCCCGTGAGCAATAAGACCCAAATGACGCTGAGCCCCGCAAGAAAACCGGTATTTGAGGCCGTTGTTAACTGAAGACCATAAATAAGGAACACAAATGAAGTTCCCAATAGCAGACCCAGTAGTAGACCAGACAGCAATGTTTGTCGCGATAATGTTCCCAATCCTCTCAAGCTGAACGGCAGCAAAAAGAAGGCCGAAAGCAGAAAGCGTAGCCCTAACACCATCATTACCGGATAGGTATTGACCACCATTTTCATAACCGGAAAACCAATCCCCCAACCCGCCGCGACAACGGCCAGCAATAGCTCGGCAACCCAGCGTTTTGGCACTCTGGGCTTCATTTAATCCCCCCCAGGCGCTGTGCTGTACCGGCAAGCAACTCCACTGCTGTTTTAAGTTCTTCACGCTCCGTCATATGGCTAAAGCTCATGCGAATTGCCCCTTGAAGCAAGGCATCATCCAGCCCCATAGCGCTTAAAACATGGCTGGGTTTTTGTTCCGTTGAATGACAGGCTGAGGCACTACTGAGCGCAACTTTCATTTTGAGTTTTTTCAGAAGCATACTGGACTTAATGCCAGGCAAAGAGAAGTTCACGGTATTAGGCAGGCTTTGCGTCCTACAGCCATTTATCACAACGTCCGGCATTATTGATTCGAGGAGATCGATAAAATAACTCTTCATCTCTTTTTGAAACGCAATGCGCTGCGGATATGAGGAGATAAACAGCTCAGTAGCCTTTGCCATTCCAGCAATAGCAGGAAGATTCACTGTGCCGCTACGGATGCCTGACTCCTGACCTCCTCCATGAATGAGTGGCGAGTGCCGGAGGATGTCAGGCCGTGAGCTGTAGAGTGCGCCGACGCCTTTGGGGCCATAGAATTTATGAGCTGAAAAACTGACAAAATCAGGGCTGGACTGTGTCACCGAGAAGGGGAGTTTCCCCACGAGCTGGGCGGCGTCGCTATGGAATAATATACCGTGCTGGCGCGCTATAATTCCAATTTGATCCAGAGGCTGTAGAACACCAGTTTCATTATTCGCTGCCATGACAGAAATTAGTCGAGTTTCTGGACGGATAGCCTCTTTTAGAGCCTCAATGGAGACGCGTCCCAGACGATCGACAGGCAGAAAAGTAATGTCGACACCGTGTCGCCTGACATACTCACAAACTTTTAGCAGGCATTCGTGCTCAATCGAACTGGTAATGATATGAATGTTGCCGGTGTGTAAGAAGTAATCACACACAGCTCGAATAACCGTGTTATTTGCTTCAGAAGCACCAGAATTGAAAGTGATAAATTCCGCATTGGCCCCAATCATTTGTGCCACAATGGCCCTGCACTCTTCTAAATAATTTTGCGCTCTGATCCCTTCATAATGACTGACAGAAGATGCATTGGCGAAGTATTCGTCAAAGCAGTGTATAACAGTAGCGCGGACTTCAGGAGCCATGTTGGTTGTTGCGTTATTATCCAGATAAATCATGTTTATATCCACTTCCTGTTAGACAACCATAGGGTCTGCTTTTATAGACGATACGGCACTGTATTCCATTTTAGCGATGTGGCCTTCATCATCGCCAAAAAATATATTAGCGATGGTGAGATTATGATTTTGCGGTTTTTGCATAACAGTTAATGCGGTGCGGCCTTGTACCACCTTATTGTGATCTGAAAAATCAGACCAGTCGATGATCACAAAGTCACGGGATTCTGTAAATCGCTGTTTCAGTTTGAAAAGTATATCTTTATAGTGTTGGAAAATGATAGCTGGACATTTAGCAGTAAAAACGTCACCATTTTTTCTTGCTAAGACAAAAGGAATGACATCAGGGACTGATAACTTTATTTCAGTATGAGATCCATTTTCAGTAATCAATAATCCTTCCGTATTGTCCTTGAGTTTCTTTTTTATACTTTCGATGGACCGATTTTTACTGGTTCGCTCGGAAAAAACCATTAATTTATCGCGTTTGATGAGAGTATTTTTTTGGATAAAAAATTCAATTTCCTCAGGAAGTTCTCCAGCCGTTTGCGGTTCTGATATCTTTTCGAGTTGAGGGAGAGTACAGCTATCTTCAGAACAGGCAATCCCGAGATCGTCTACCAGAATACCGTAAACGAGTTTGATATTTTTTTGATATTTACTGATAAGTTTTTTTCCGAAAGCAACGGCATCAGATAGCGTGTTAAGCGCAAACTCGTCTGCGCCAAATTGCCGATTGAAATGACCGCCTTCGAGATAGACCACGAGCTTACCGGTACTTGTGGAGTAACAATTTTCGATTATAACTTCCAGGGACGAATGATAATCACCTTTAGGTACTATTTCCTTTTCTAATGACATGACGCTACCTTGCGCTTTATTTAAGAAAAAACTCCCCAGCAACAGCCAGTAAAAGGGGGGAAAGCGAGGCGTTCAGCAAATATTGTAGCATTCGAATGAGGAGAGAAAATCCGAAATATATTCTTTCTGTATTCGCCATGACTCAAAAATATAAATACAATTTGTGGCCTGTGTCAAGCAAGGTAAAAATGAGAACCTCAATCACAACGGATAATTATGAGATAATATCGTAATGAAACATAAATCACTTATATTTCTAATGGGTATAGTTTAAAAGACCAGGAATAATAGTTCATGATCGATGGAGATTTTGTCAAAGCAGATTTGTAGTTGCAGAAAAATCCATGACGCCGGGAGACTGAAAATCGAGGCAAATCCCGGCAGCCCATCTTTCAGCCTTCCACGCAGACAAGGACGAGGCCCGGCGACAAGTCAGCGGTTATATTCTGGTGAATGACCATAGCGCCAGGCTTCATCATGACAACAGTGTGCTGAAGCCGGAAGAATCAGATAGCAGATACCCTTTTTACTGTAAAATCGTCGCCAATATGGCTTACCAGGTCAAAAAAGGGTTCTGCTGTTTTAGCCGGATGTTGTGGAAATCCCACAGGGCTACATTAGCCTTCGTGCAGCCCGCACTCTCTTTTCAGGCCAAAGAAGCGCGTTTCTTCCTCCGCCATCCCCGGCTCCCATTTGCGGGTGGTGTGGGTATCCCCCACCGACAAATAGCCCTGATCCCACAGCGGGTGATACTTCAGGCCGTGCTTTTGCAGATACTGATAGACGGTACGATTATCCCAGTCGATGATCGGCAGCACCTTAAACACGCCGCGCTGGATCGCCAGCACCGGCAGGTGGGCGCGGCTGCCGGACTGCTCGCGGCGCAGGCCCGCAAACCAGGTTTGCGCATTCAGCTCTGCCAGCGCCCGGTTCATCGGCTCAACTTTGTTGATATCATTGTATTTTTCAATACCCTCAACGCCCTGCTCCCACAGCTTACCGTAGCGCGCCTCCTGCCAGGCGGCGCTCTCCTTCGCCCGATAGATCTTCAGGTTCAGATTGAGTTTGTCCGTTAACTCGTCGATAAACTGGTAGGTTTCCGGGAACAGATAGCCGGTATCGGTCAGAATGACCGGAATATCCGGGCGCACCTGATTGACCAGATGCAGGCTCACCGCCGCCTGAATACCAAAGCTCGAAGAGAGCACATATTCGCCCGGCAGGTTTTCCAGCGCCCACGCGACGCGCGCTTCCGCGCTCAGCTTTTCCAGCTGGCTATTGGTTTCCGCCAGCTGCAAAACACGATCGACCTTCGGTAATGCGTTCAGCGCGTTTAGATCGAGTACGGACATAAGAACCTCGCTTGCCTGTTTCGCCGGGCGGTACTGCGTTTGCCCGGCCTACAAAACCCACAGGCCCGGATCGCTGCTCGCCACCGGGCACCTGGATGTTATTCCCAGAAATCACGGGCTGGGTCGAGCACCGGGCGAATGATGCCCGCACGCACCGTAAAGTCGCCGAAGCTTTCACCCGCTTCGCGCTCTTTCGCCCAGCGCCCTACCAGTTCGTCGATCGAATCGAGAATTTCCGACTCGGTAATGTTTTCCCGATACATACGCGGAATACGCGTCCCGCTGCGGTTGCCGCCAAGATGCAGGTTATAGCGGCCCGGCGCTTTACCGACCAGCCCCACTTCCGCCAGCATCGCGCGGCCGCAGCCGTTCGGGCAGCCGGTAACGCGGGTAACGATATGCTCGTCGCCAACGCCATGTTTGCTCATCACCGCCTCGACTTTATCGATAAACGACGGGAGGAAACGCTCGGCTTCCGCCATCGCCAGCGGGCAGGTCGGGAACGACACGCAGGCCATAGAGTTTTCGCGCTGCGGCGTGACGGCGTTCATCAGGCCGTGATCGCGGGCCAGCTTCTCGATCTTCGCCTTCTGATCTTCCGGTACGCTGGCAATAATCAGGTTCTGGTTCGCCGTAATGCGGAATTCGCCTTTGTGGATCTTCGCAATCTTCAGCAGGCCGGTTTTCAGCGGGCGACCCGGATAATCAAGGATACGACCATTTTCAATAAACAGCGTCAGGTGCCAGTTATTGTCGATACCCTTCACCCAGCCGATACGATCGCCGCGGCCGGTGAATTCGTACGGACGGATCGGCTCAAACTTGATGCCCGCCCGACGTTCCACTTCCGCCTTAAAGGTCTCAACGCCAACGCGTTCGAGGGTGTATTTGGTTTTCGCATTTTTACGATCGGTACGGTTACCCCAGTCGCGCTGGGTCGTGACCACCGCTTCCGCCACCGCCAGAGTGTGCTCCAGCGGCAGATAGCCAAACTCGCTCGCCGTACGGGCGTAGGTTTTCTTATTGCCGTGCTCAATCGATAAACCGCCGCCGACCAGCAGGTTGAAGCCGACCAGCTTGCCGTTTTCGGCGATGGCCACGAAGTTCATATCGTTCGCGTGCAGATCGATATCGTTCTGCGGCGGGATCACCACGGTCGTTTTGAACTTACGCGGCAGATAGGTCTGACCGAGGATCGGCTCTTCATCGGTGGTGGCGACTTTCTTCTGATCCAGCCAGATCTCGGCGTAGGCGCGCGTGCGCGGCAGCAGGTGCTCGGAGATCTTCTTCGCCCATTCGTAGGCTTCAGTATGCAGCTGGGACTCGTACGGGTTAGAGGTACACAGCACGTTACGGTTCATATCGTTGGCGGTGGCCAACGCGTCCAGCCCGACCGAATGCAGCATCTGGTGCACCGGCTTGACGTTCTTCTTCAGAATGCCGTGGAACTGGAAGGTCTGACGGTTGGTCAGACGGATACTGCCGTAGATGGTGTTATCGGCGGCGAATTTATCGATCGCCTGCCACTGTTTGGTGGTGATCACCCCGCCCGGCAGGCGGCAGCGCAGCAGCATCGCGTGACGCGGCTCCAGCTTCTGCGCCGCGCGCTCGGCGCGGATATCGCGGTCATCCTGCTGGTACATACCGTGAAAACGGATCAGCAGAAAGTTATCGCCTTTAAAACCGCCGGTCAGGCCGTCGTTCAAATCTTCCGCAATGGTGCCGCGCAGGTAGTTGCTTTCGAGCTTCATGCGCTCGGCATCAGTCAGTTTACCTTCGACCACCAGCGGGCCTGGATGTTTTTCGCTCATTAGTAGACATCTCGCTGATAACGGCGCTCAACGCGCAGCTCACTTAAAAATTCGTCCGCCGCTTCGGCGTCCATCGCGCCGTATTCGGCAATCACTTCCAGCAACGTCTGCTCAACGTCTTTTGCCATACGATTGGCATCGCCGCAGACATAAATATGGGCGCCGTCGTTAATCCAGCGCCACAGTTCAGCCCCCTGCTCGCGCAGCTTGTCCTGAACGTAGACTTTTTGTTGTTGATCGCGGGACCAGGCCAGATCGATGCGGCTCAGCAGACCTTCTTTGACGTAGCTTTGCCACTCCACCTGATAAAGGAAATCTTCGGTAAAGTGCGGGTTGCCGAAGAACAGCCAGTTCTTACCTTCCGCGCCTTCCGCCGCGCGCTGCTGCATAAAAGCGCGGAACGGCGCGATGCCGGTGCCGGGGCCAATCATGATCACCGGCGTCTGCGGGTTGGCAGGCAGACGGAAGTTATCGTTATGCTCGATAAAGATGCGCACTTCGCCATCTTCTTCGACGCGGTCAGCCAGGAAGCTGGAAGCGCCGCCGGCCCGAGCGCGGCCTTCGATGTCATAACGCACCACGCCAACGGTGACGTGAACTTCGCTTTCCACTTCCGCCTGCGAAGAAGCGATCGAGTACAGTCGCGGGGTCAGCGGGCGCAGCAGGTCGACCAGCGCCTGGGCATCCAGCTGCGCCGGGGAGAAACGCACCATATCGACAATCGGCGTGGTCGCGGCGTAATGCTGGAGCTGTGCCTTATCGCCCACCAGCGGCAGCAGGGATTCGCTGCGGGTTAAGGTGGCATAATTTTCCACGATGTTACCGGTGTTGACCGTCAGCTCAAAGTGCCACTCCAGCGCTTCGGCGAGCGGCAGCGTTTTGCCGTCAACCGTGACCGGCTCCTCGCCCGTCAGCCACAGCAGCTCTACCAGCTCTTTCACCAGAGCCGGATCGTTCTGGTACCAGACGCCCAGCGCATCGCCCGGCTGATAGCGCAGGCCGGAGTCGCCGAGGTCGATTTCAATATGGCGCACATCTTTTTCAGAATCGCGACCGGTAATTTTTTGATTCACCGCCAGCGTCGCGGTCAGCGGCGCTTCTTTGGTATAGGGGCTGGTGTGGATCTCGTTCACCGATCCGCTGGCAATCAGCTGAGACGGGACGGCGGCAGGGGCGCGCGCTTTCAGCGCCTCAACCACCCGAGCGCGCCATTCGGCGGCGGCGGCCTGATACTCTACATCAGCATCAACCCGGTCGAGCAGGCGTTCACCGCCCAGTTCGGCCAGCTTATTATCAAAATCTTTGCCGGACTGGCAGAAGAATTCATAGGAGGTATCGCCGAGGCCAAACACGGCAAATGCGGTATCGGTCAGCTTCGGCGCTTTCTTCGAAAACAGGAATTTATGCAGCGCGACGGCTTCTTCCGGCGGCTCACCTTCACCCTGCGTTGACGTCACCACGACCAGCAGCTTTTCGGAGGCAATTTGTTTGAATTTATAGTCGCCTGCGTTGACCAGCTTCACGTTCAGCTGCGCGGCCTGCAGATCGTCGCGCAGCGCTTCAGCGACGCGGCGGGCGTTGCCGGTTTGCGATGCCGAAATCAGGGTAATGGAGGGTACTTCAGCCGCCTGGGCTGGTGCAACAACCGCCGCGCCGGGCTGCTGGTTCAGCACCCCCCAAAAATAGCCGGAAACCCAGGCCAGCTGGGTGGGCGTGAAGTCAGTCGTGGCCGCCTGAAGGCGCGCCATTTGCTCCGGACTCAGCGGTAGCAAATTGGAAGGTGGGGCCTGTGTCGTCATGCGTTGTTATGTTCCAGTAAGCAAAGCTGTGATTCACGCCCTGTCAGCGTGATAAACAGAAGATAATGTATTTACTCTAAATAATTCGAGTTGCAGGCAGCGACACAGCGCCCATCAGGGCAAAGCCCAAGGCTGGGCCGAGTTATTGCCAACGCACATGCGGCTCGAAGTATGACGAGTGAGTAGGTTAACGGTGCAAATAGTAACAACTAAATAAAGGATGGAAATAACAAATAACCAAATGGACTAACCTGTTTTAGTTATAGTTATTAACAACAAAATCGATTAAATAAGCCTATGAAATATAGGCAATTAATTTGAACAGGCTGGATGAATGTGGCTATTTTCCGCTCAGGGCCGTTTTAGTTAATGCGAAAAAATGTGCTTTCCGGTACCCTACGGCGGTTTTTTGCCATATTGAGAAGAAAAGATGTCCACCACGCTGTTTAAAGATTTCACCTTTGAAGCCGCTCACCACCTGCCGCACGTGCCGGAAGGTCATAAGTGCGGTCGCCTGCACGGCCACTCTTTTATCGTGCGCCTGGAGATTACCGGTGAAGTCGATCCCCATACCGGGTGGATCATGGATTTTGCCGAGCTGAAGGCCGCGTTTAAACCCATCTACGATCGCCTCGACCATTACTACCTAAACGATATTCCCGGGCTGTCCAATCCGACCAGCGAAGTGCTGGCAAAATGGATCTGGGAGCAGATGAAACCGCGGGTACCGCTGCTGAGCGCGGTGATGATCAAAGAAACCTGCACCGCGGGCTGCGTCTATCGCGGCGAGTGATAGTGCCTTTAGCTGAATAAGACCCTGATAGCCCTGCGCTATCAGGGTTTTTTATATCACGCGATATTGAGGTACTTGTGCGTCTGCATCGATAAGCGCCAGTTGCGGGCGATACAGGTTTCGATGCACAGGCGCGTCGCGTCATCTTTCTGGCTAATCGGCTGAAGCGCGATAATACGCGGCTTTTCATCGGCCAGCGTTGCCAGCAGCTCATCCAGCGCTTCGATATCGCGCACGCGTCCAACCGGATGTTTAATTTCATCAGCCCGCTGTAGCGCCTGAGAGAGTACGTCATAGCCGCCGCGCATGTTCACCTTTGGCGACACCGTCACCCAGGTATGCGGCGTGCAGCGCACTTCATGGGTGCCGCTGGTTTCAATCTGGCAGCTAAATCCGTTTTGCTCCAGTAAAGAGGTTAACGGCGTTAAATCATGAATGCAGGGCTCGCCGCCGGTAATGACCACGTGGCGGGCCGTCCAGCCCTGACGCCCGATGATAGCCAGCAGATCTTCGCTGCTCGCCGGGCCCCATTTATCGCTCTCTTTGGTTTTTGCCAGAATGCTGAACAGCGACACTTCCCGATCGGCAAGCTTATCCCAGGTATGTTTGGTATCGCACCAGGCGCAACCAACCGGGCATCCCTGTAAACGAATAAAAATGGCGGGAACGCCGGTGAAGTAACCTTCGCCTTGCAAGGTCTGGAACATCTCGTTAATCGGGTACTGCATAATCATCTCTGCTTAGGGTTGTGAGCGCGCATTATCGCAGATTTGCCCGCGCAGATCTTGTCCCGCGCTGCGCCGCGTGGTGGGTAGAACCTAAACCTTAATGATAAACCTCCGGCAGCTGGCCGATTCCATTATCCCGCACCGGCTGATTTAATTAGCCTGATAATCATCAGGCGACTATTAAGCGGCACGGCTAAAATTTTTGGTGTAACAAAACATGTATAATTTTGAAAGCCAAAAATAAAATAACAAACTTAAAAATAATAAATTTCAACGATGTACAAATGGATACACGAAATAATGAATTTATTGTCATAGCTTAGGGTCAAATTCGATCCACGACGCTAAATTATCTTAAAATAACCTTAATAAACCGCACCTTATGTTCATTTTCCATTTAATATCCGTTTAATTTTCCGCGCCTAGAATCCAGTCAACCAACCATAATGAGACTGCATTCATGAATACATTATTAATTACTGGCGCGACCGGTTTTCTCGGTGGAGCAGTGTTAGAAAGCATTCTGAATAAAAAGAATGCGCCTAATCTATTACTGTTAGTTCGTGCAGATAATAGTGTAGCTGCCGTAGAACGGGTAAAGGAAAACCTGCGAAAATTCAATATTAGCGAAGAGAGATTAACGGCCCTGACGCCCGGCAACATTCTGCTGGGGGATCTGGCCAATCCGCAGCCCTTTCTCGACGACCCGCGCCTGAATCAGGTTACCCACGTGCTCAACTGCGCCGCCGTCGCCTCATTTGGTAATAATCCGCTTATCTGGAAGGTCAACGTCGAAGGCACGCTGCAGTTTGCCCGGCGGATGGCTCAGGTCGGCGGCCTTGAGCGCTTTCTGCACGTGGGCACCGCGATGTCCTGCTCGCCAGACCCCGATTCGCTGGTAGCGGAAAGCACGGCGTTTCGTGAACGCGCCGAGCATCTGGTCGAGTACACCCACTCTAAATCAACAATTGAGCGTCTCATGCGGCAGGAGTGCCCAACGCTACCGCTGGCGATCGCCCGTCCCTCTATTGTTGTTGGCCACACTCATCACGGCTGTCAGCCCTCCAGCAGCATCTTCTGGGTGTTCAGCATGGGGCTGATGCTGCAAAAATTTATGTGTTCGATGGAAGACCGCATCGATGTAATCCCCGTCGATTACTGCGCCGATGCGCTGCTGATGCTGCTTACCAGCCCGCTGGCGCGCGGAGAGGTGGTGCATATTTCCGCGGGAGAGGAAAACAGCGTAAGGTTTGCGGATATCGATAACGCGATGGCCTCCGCCCTCGAGCAGGCGCCGGTCGGCGATAAATACGCGCAGGTCAGCTATGAAACGCTGGTCAAAATGCGCCGTGAGCTGAAGGCTATTTTTGGCCCCTGCAACGAACGGCTGATGCTAAAAGCCATGCGCCTGTACGGCGCCTTCGCCACGCTTAACGTACGATTCAGCAACGACAAGCTGCTCAGCATGGGTATGCCAAAACCGCCGCGCTTTACCGATTACATTGACCGCTGCGTACAGACCACGCGCGGGCTTTCTATCCCGCAGCAAATGGCGGTAGATTTTAAGTAGCCGCTTTTGCAGGTATAAAAAAAGCCAGCCCGAAGGCTGGCTTTTTCATATCAGATTAAGACAGGCTTATGCCTGACCTTTGATCTCTTTACGACCGTTGTACGGTGCTTTTTCGCCCAGCGCTTCTTCGATACGAATCAGCTGGTTGTATTTAGCAACGCGGTCAGAACGGCTCATAGAACCAGTTTTGATCTGGCCTGCAGCGGTACCCACAGCCAGGTCAGCGATGGTCGCATCTTCAGTTTCGCCAGAACGGTGAGAGATAACGGCAGTGTAGCCAGCGTCTTTCGCCATTTTGATCGCAGCCAGAGTTTCGGTCAGAGAACCAATCTGGTTGAATTTGATCAGGATGGAGTTAACGATGCCTTTCTCGATGCCTTCTTTCAGGATCTTGGTGTTGGTTACGAACAGATCGTCACCAACCAGCTGGATTTTGTCGCCCAGTACTTTAGTCTGGTATGCGAAACCGTCCCAGTCAGATTCGTCCAGGCCATCTTCGATGGAGACGATCGGGTACTGTTTGGTCAGCTCTTCCAGGAAGTGGGTGAATTCTTCAGAGGTGAACGCTTTGTTGCCTTCGCCGGCCAGAACGTATTTACCGTCTTTGTAGAATTCAGAAGCCGCGCAGTCCATCGCCAGGGTGATGTCTTTGCCCAGCTCGTAGCCAGCAGCTTTAACCGCTTCAGCGATAACAGCCAGCGCTTCAGCGTTGGAGCCCAGGTTCGGCGCGTAGCCGCCTTCGTCACCAACAGCGGTGTTCATACCTTTAGCTTTCAGAACTTTAGCCAGGTTGTGGAACACTTCAGAACCCATACGTACGGCTTCTTTCAGGGATTTAGCGCCAACCGGCTGAATCATAAATTCCTGGATGTCGACGTTGTTGTCAGCGTGCTCGCCGCCGTTGATGATGTTCATCATCGGAACCGGCATGGAGTATTTGCCCGGGGTGCCGTTCAGCTCAGCGATGTGCTCGTACAGCGGCTGACCTTTAGAAGCAGCGGCAGCTTTGGCGTTAGCCAGAGAGACGGCCAGGATGGCGTTCGCACCGAAGTTAGATTTGTTTTCAGTACCGTCCAGGTCGATCATGATTTTGTCGATGCCAGCCTGATCTTTGGCATCTTTGCCAAGGATTGCCTGAGCGATCGGGCCGTTAACCGCGCCAACAGCTTTCAGTACGCCTTTACCCATGAAACGGGATTTGTCGCCATCGCGCAGTTCCAGCGCTTCGCGGGAGCCAGTAGAAGCACCTGACGGAGCAGCTGCCATACCGACGAAACCACCTTCCAGGTGTACTTCGGCTTCAACAGTCGGGTTACCACGGGAGTCGATGATTTCACGACCGATGACTTTAACGATTTTGGACATTAGGTTTTCCTCAGTACAAGTTAAACTAAAACTCCAGACAAACAATGCACCCGGATGGGTGCATTGCCGTTCTAACTCTTTTACTTCGCCTGACGCTTCTGGTACTCGCCTGCGGCTTTCACAAAGCCAGCAAACAGCGGATGGCCATCACGCGGCGTCGAAGTAAACTCCGGATGGAACTGACAGGCGACGAACCACGGATGGTTAGGCACCTCGATGATCTCGACCAACTGATCATCCCCGGAACGGCCCGCAATACGCAGGCCCGCATTTTCAATCGGCTTCAGCAACATATTGTTGACTTCGTAGCGGTGACGATGGCGTTCGGTAATGGTTGGCTCGCCGTACAGCTGGCGCACCAGGCTATCTTCAGCCAGCTGGCACTGCTGCGCGCCGAGGCGCATCGTGCCGCCGAGATCGCTCTTATCAGAGCGGACTTCGACATTACCGTCTTCATCACGCCATTCGGTAATCAGGGCCACGACCGGGTACTTACAGTCTGGCACAAATTCCGTTGAGTTGGCGTTTTCCATCCCCGCTACGTTGCGCGCGAACTCAATCAGCGCAACCTGCATCCCCAGGCAAATGCCCAGGTATGGAATGTTGTTTTCACGCGCGTAGCGCGCGGTGGCAATCTTACCTTCAACCCCGCGATAGCCGAAGCCACCAGGAATCAGGATTGCGTCTAAATTCTTCAGAATTTCGACGCCGCGCGTTTCCACATCCTGCGAATCAATCAGCTTGATGTTGACGGTGACGCGATTTTTCAGACCGCCGTGTTTCAGCGCTTCAATCACCGATTTGTAGGCGTCCGGCAGTTCAATGTACTTGCCGACCATACCAATGGTGACTTCACCTGCCGGGTTCGCTTCTTCGTAGATAACCTGTTCCCATTCGGCCAGGTTCGCTTCCGGACAGTTTAAGCTGAATCGTTTACAAATATAATCGTCCAGACCCTGAGATTTCAACAGGCCCGGGATTTTATAAATGGAATCGACATCTTTCATCGAAATAACGGCTTTTTCCGGCACATTGCAGAACAATGCAATTTTGGCACGTTCGTTCGCCGGAATAGCGCGATCGGAGCGGCAGACCAGAATGTCAGGCTGAATACCGATGGAGAGCAGTTCTTTAACGGAGTGCTGGGTCGGCTTGGTTTTGACTTCACCCGCGGCGGCCATGTACGGCACCAGGGTCAGGTGCATAAACAGCGCGTTTTCACGACCGATATCCACCGCCAGCTGGCGAATCGCTTCAAGGAACGGCAGCGATTCAATATCGCCAACGGTGCCGCCGATTTCAACCAGCACCACATCATGGCCTTCACCGCCGGCCAGCACGCGCTCTTTGATCGCGTTGGTGATGTGCGGAATAACCTGAACGGTGGCACCCAGATAGTCGCCGCGACGCTCTTTGCGCAGGACGTCAGAGTAAATACGACCCGTGGTGAAGTTGTTGCGACGGGTCATCTTGGTGCGAATGAAACGCTCGTAGTGACCCAGGTCCAGATCGGTTTCAGCGCCGTCTTCAGTAACGAACACTTCCCCGTGTTGGATTGGGCTCATGGTGCCCGGATCGACGTTGATGTACGGATCCAGTTTCATCATGGTCACGTTAAGCCCGCGGGCTTCGAGAATGGCTGCGAGGGAAGCTGCGGCAATGCCTTTACCCAGAGAGGATACGACCCCGCCGGTCACAAAAATATAGTTCGTTGTCATGCTGAACCTGAGAAGTTAGGTTTAAAAGACGATGGAATAACCAGGACGGGAAAGCAGTATACCCGATCATGACTGACGCCACAAACTTTCATTATCCCTCCTTTTCATCAGGCCCACACAAACGCAGGGAGTGAGAAAATAGCCGCTTTTGGCGAAATGTTTTTGACGTAAATCAAGCGCTTGTTATTTAAAAAATCACACAAATAGCGCTTGATCACGAAAACTCTTTAGAGATCAGTTTCCTGGCGTTTTACTTCCTGCCACACCCGCTCCATGGTATCGAGGTCAACGCCGGTCATTTCCAGGCCGCGCGCGGCGACAATCCGCTCAACTTCGCGGAACCTGCGCTCAAACTTCAGGTTGGCTTTTTGCAGCGCAACTTCGGCTTTTACCCCTAAATGGCGGGATAAATTGACCGTCGCAAACAGCAGGTCGCCCACTTCCTCCTCCAGTTTAGCTTCATCCACCACGGCCTGCTGCGCTTCGTGCATCACTTCATCTATTTCTTCGTGCACTTTATCCAGCACCGGCCCCAGAGAGGTCCAGTCAAAGCCTACCGCCGAGCAGCGTTTCTGGATTTTATGCGCGCGCATCAGCGCCGGAAGGCTATGCGGGATGTCGTCCAGCGCGGAGTGCTGGGACTTTTCCGCTCGCTCAGCGCTTTTGATCTGTTCCCAGCGGGCCAGCACTTCGCTGCTGCTACCGGCGCTCGCCTCGCCGAAAATATGCGGATGACGGCGCTCCAGCTTGTCGCTGATGGCGGCGCAGATATCGTTAAAATCAAAGCGCCCCTCTTCCTGCGCCATCTGAGCGTAGAAGACGACCTGGAACAACAGGTCGCCCAGCTCACCGCGCAGATCGTCAAAATCTTCGCGGGCGATAGCGTCGAGCACTTCATAGGTTTCTTCAAGGGTATACGGCGCGATGGTGGCAAAGGTCTGCTCTTTGTCCCACGGGCAGCCGTTTTCCGGATCGCGCAGACGCCGCATAATGCCGAGCAGGCGTTCGATTTGAGTCATAAGTCTGTCCTGATAAAAAAATGCCGGGTGGCGGTAGCGCCTGACCCGGCTGACATAAGCGTGGGAGTTTATCCGCCGTGCAGACGACGGGCGTCGATGACGTCAGGTACCTGATTCAGCTTCGCCAGTACGCGCCCCAGCACCTGCAGGTTGTAGATCTCAATGGTCATATCGATCGTCGCCATCTGCTGTTTAGTATCGCTGCGGCTGGCAACGCCCAGCACGTTGACCTTCTCATTGGCGAGAATGGTGGTGATGTCGCGCAGCAGGCCGCTACGATCGTTGGCCTGGACGCGCACCACCAGCGAGTAGCCCGCCGAGTAGCTCTCTCCCCACACCGCGTCAACGATGCGCTCGGGAGCATGAGACTGTAGCTCCGCGAGCTGATCGCAATCCGCGCGGTGCACCGAGATCCCGCGGCCCTGGGTGATAAAGCCCACGATCTCGTCGCCGGGAATCGGCTGGCAGCAGCGCGCAATGTGGTGCATCAGATTGCCGACGCCCTCCACCACCACGCGACCATTGTCTTTGCTGCGATTCTGCGGAGCGTGGGTTTTCTGCTGCAGCTGCTTTAACGCCGCCGCATCCTGCTCCGCCGCGCTGGGTTTATTAAACTGCGCCTGCAGGAAATTAACCATCTGGTTGAGGCGAATATCGCCCCCGCCAATCGCCGCCAGCAGTTCGTCCTGCTCGTTAAAGTTGTAGCGCGGCAGCAGATGCTTTTCCGCGTCCTTCAGGCTGATGCCGAGATGCTCGAGCTCATCATCAAGGATCTGTCGCCCGGCAAGAATATTCTTGTCGCGATCCTGCTTGCGGAACCAGGCGTGAATTTTGGAACGCCCGCGGCTGGTGGTGACGTAGCCAAGGTTCGGGTTCAGCCAGTCGCGGCTAGGGTTGGGCTGCTTCTGGGTGATGATTTCAATCTGGTCGCCCATCTGCAGCTGATAGGTGAACGGCACAATACGCCCGCCGATTTTCGCCCCGATGCAGCGGTGGCCGACATCGCTGTGTATATGGTAAGCAAAATCGAGCGGCGTCGAACCCGAAGGCAAATCCACCACGTCGCCCTTCGGCGTAAAGACATAAACCCGGTCATCAAAGACCTGGCTACGCACCTCATCCAGCATCTCGCCGGAATCGGCCATCTCTTCCTGCCAGGCGATCAGTTTACGCAGCCAGGCAATGCGATCTTCATAGCCGCGCCCGCCGCTGGCCGCTGCGCTGGCGCCCTCTTTATACTTCCAGTGCGCGGCTACGCCCAGCTCGGCATCTTCATGCATCTGGCGGGTACGGATCTGAATTTCAATGGTTTTTCCGCCGGGGCCAAGCACGACGGTATGAATTGACTGGTAGCCATTAGGCTTGGGATTGGCGACGTAATCATCGAACTCATCCGGCAGATGGCGGTAATGAGTATGCACGATCCCCAGCGCGGCATAGCAGTCCTGCAGGCGCTCGGCGACAATACGCACCGCCCGCACGTCAAACAGCTCGTCGAAGGCGAGATGTTTTTTCTGCATTTTGCGCCAGATGCTGTAGATATGCTTGGGACGCCCGTAGACCTCAGCCTTGACGCCCTCGGTTTTCATTTCCGTGCGTAAATGGCTGACGAATTCATCAATATAATGTTCACGATCGATGCGCCGCTCGTGTAACAGCTTAGCGATTCGCTTATATTCCGCCGGATGCAGATAGCGGAAGCAGTAATCTTCAAGCTCCCACTTCAGCTGGCCGATCCCCAGGCGGTTGGCCAGCGGCGCGTAAATATTGGTACACTCTTTTGCCGCCAGTACGCGCTCATCTTCCGGCGCATCTTTCACTTCACGCAGATGGGCGATACGCTCGGCGATTTTAATCACCACGCAGCGGAAGTCATCGACCATCGCCAGCAGCATGCGGCGAATGTTGTCCACCTGTTCAGAGGAGACCGAATCCGTATGGGTGGCTTTAAGCTGGCGTATCGCGGCCATGTCCCGCACGCCGTGGATCAGGGTGACGACCGATTTCCCGACGCTCTCCTGCATGATCTCTTCGCTGACGACGTTGCCGTCCGCCAGCGGGAAAAGCATCGCCGCGCGCAGCGTATCGATATCCATGCTCAACATGGAGAGAATTTCCACCATCTCCACGCCGCGCCATAGCAGGAGATCGGCCTGCGGATGCCCCTGCGTTTTCTCTCGACAATAATCCCAGGTTTCGGCTAAGCGTTCACACGACTGCTGGCTGGAAATTCCCAGACTCGCGATCCATTTCTTCGGGTCAAATTCACCAGCTTTATTTAAATGTGCACTTCTTACCGCAACCATTGTCCTCTCCTTAAGGGACCGCCTGCCGAAGTCGGCAAGCCTCAACTTTTACACTTCATCCTTCAAACCGCGTCAACGCTGGCGTTCGTCTTTTATCTCAGTCACCTGCTTCTGAGGATGCCGCTTCACTGCGATTTGAATGATTCTTGTGCTCAAACAACACCATTGATTCCAGATGTCCGGTATGCGGGAACATATCGAGCATCGCCAGGCGTTGAATGGTATATCCCGCCTGCAATAAAACGTCGCTATCGCGCGCCAGGGTCGCCGGGTTACATGAAACATACACCACCCGACGCGGCGCTAATTTTATAATATGTAACATAACGCCCGCCGCGCCGGCGCGCGCCGGGTCGAGCAAGACCTTATCAAAACCGTGCTTCGCCCACGCCTGGCGGGTGACGTCCTCTTCCAGGTTCTCATGGAAGAAAGTCACATTATGCAACCCGTTCAACGCCGCGTTCTCCTGGCCCTTCGTCACCAGCGCGGGAACCCCTTCAACGCCAACCACCTGCGCCGCACGCTTCGCCAGCGGCAGGGTAAAGTTGCCCATGCCGCAAAAGAGGTCCAGCACGCGATCCTGAGGCTGGATATCCAGCCATTCCAGCGCCGTGCGCACCATCAGCTGGTTTACGCCATCGTTCACCTGGATAAAATCGCGCGGACTGAACACTAAGCGTAGACCGTCCGAGGTATACCAGGGGGCTTCCCCGCGAATATGTTCCAGTATCTCGCTTTGCGGGGCGAGGTACAGGGAAAGACCGTGAGATTGCGAAAAACGTTCCAGCTTTTCTTTATCTGCCGCGGGAAGCGCCGCCGTATGGCGCAATACCATCAGCGGGCCGTTATCCGCCTGCACCAGCTCAACGTGGCCAAGCTGACGCACCGATTTCAATTCGCTAAGACATTCACGTACCGCGGGCAATAGCGCACCAAGAGTGGGCGCCAAAACGGGGCACTGCACCACATCGACGATCTCGCTGGCGTTAGCCTTGCGGAAGCCCATCTGTAATTGTTGGGACTTTGGCTGATAATTCAAGCTCAGACGCGCCCGGCGGCGATAGCCCCACGGCGAAGCGGCTATAATGTCATCAACGTCGCGCTTCATCAGCCTCGCGAGCGCGGCGCGTTTGCTCTGCTGCTGCAGTTCAATGCTGGCGTGCTGCTGCTGGCACCCGCCGCAGATGCCAAAATGCGGGCAGCGCGGCGCCTGCCGCTGCGGGCTATCGCTAAGACGGCGTTTAACCTGGGCGCAGGCGTACTGTTTTTTATCTTCGACCACAACAACGTCAGCCTGCTCCTGTGGCAATAAACCGCTGATAAACAGCGCCTTACCCTGATGACGCGCAACGCCCTGGCCGAAGGGGTCAAGGTCATTTACTGTAACGGTTATGATCTGGCGCGTCGTCACACGCCGTTTTGCAGAGTAGAATTGCGCCATCGTAGAGATTTGTCTCAATTAAATATACTGACTCTGGATAAGAGTTCGGTCAGGATGAGCCAGAGTAACAACGCACCAGCCTCCTGAAAGATGATGTGTATATTCTCCCATAATGGAACCGCATGACCAACTACAGCCTTCGTGCCCGCATGATGATTCTTATTCTGGCGCCTACCGTTCTGATCGGTCTGCTGCTCAGTATTTTCTTCGTCGCACACCGCTATAACGACCTACAGCGCCAGCTGGAGGATGCCGGCGCCAGCATTATCGAACCGCTGGCGGTCTCCAGTGAATATGGCATGAATTTGCAAAACCGCGAGTCAATCGGGCAGCTCATCAGCGTGCTGCACCGCCGCCACTCCGATATTGTGCGCGCCATTTCCATCTACGACTCGCACAACAGGCTGTTTGTCACCTCTAACTTTCAGCTCGATCCCGGCGAACTTCAGCTGCCAAAAGGGGAACCCTTTCCCCGCCGCCTGAGCGTGGAGCGCCACGGCGATTTGATGATTTTGCGTACCCCTATTATCTCTGAAAGTTATTCACCGGATGAATCGCCGGGAAGCGATGCCAAGATGCCGGACAATATGCTGGGCTACGTGGCGCTTGAGATGGATCTCAAATCGGTGCGGCTACAGCAGTACAAAGAGATCTTTATCTCCAGCGTGATGATGCTGTTCTGTATCGGTATTGCGCTGATCTTCGGCTGGCGTCTGATGCGCGACGTGACCGGGCCGATCCGCAATATGGTGAACACCGTTGACCGCATCCGCCGGGGCCAGCTTGATAGCCGCGTCGAAGGCTTTATGCTTGGCGAGCTGGATATGCTGAAAAACGGTATCAACTCCATGGCTATGTCGCTGGCGGCCTACCACGAAGAGATGCAGCATAACGTCGATCAGGCGACATCGGATCTGCGGGAAACGCTTGAACAGATGGAAATCCAGAACGTCGAGCTGGACCTGGCGAAAAAACGCGCGCAGGAAGCGGCGCGAATCAAATCCGAATTCCTCGCCAACATGTCCCATGAACTGCGCACGCCGCTCAACGGCGTCATTGGCTTTACCCGCCTGACGCTGAAGACCGACTTAAACACCACCCAGCGCGATCACCTGACGACCATTGAGCGTTCCGCGAATAATCTGCTGGCCATCATTAACGATGTTCTGGACTTCTCTAAGCTCGAAGCCGGGAAGCTTATTCTGGAGAGTATTCCGTTCCTGCTGCGCACTTCGCTGGACGAGGTGGTCACGCTGCTGGCGCACTCGGCGCACGATAAGGGGCTGGAGCTGACGCTGAATATCAAAAACGATGTGCCGGATAACGTCATTGGCGACCCGCTGCGCCTGCAGCAAATTATTACCAACCTGATGGGCAACGCCATCAAGTTTACCGAACACGGCAATATCGACGTGCTGGTGGAACAGCGCGCCATCAGCAACTCAAGAGTACAAATCGAAGTCCAGATCCACGATACCGGTATCGGGATTCCTGAACGCGATCAGTCGCGTCTGTTCCAGGCGTTCCGCCAGGCCGACGCCAGCATCTCCCGTCGCCACGGCGGAACCGGACTTGGGCTGGTCATCACCCAGCGGCTGGTGAAAGAGATGGGCGGCGATATCTCCTTCCATAGCCAGCCTAATCGCGGCTCGACGTTCTGGTTCCATATCAGCCTCGACCTCAACCCCAACGCGGTTCCCGACAGCGTGCCAACCCAGTGCCTGGCGGGTAAAAAGCTGGCCTATATCGAGGCCAACGCGGCGGCGGCGCAGTGTACGATGGAGCTACTGGCGACAACGCCGCTGGAGGTGGTTTACAGTCCGACGATGACCGCCCTACCGGATGCTCACTACGATATCCTGCTGGCCGGCATTCCCGTATCAATACGCGACCTGAGCCAGCATCGCGATAAGCTGGAAAGAGCCAGCAAGCTTGCCGATCATCTGGTGCTGGCCCTGCCGTGCCACGCCCAGGTCAGCGCCGAAACGCTGCGCCAGGACGGCATTGCCGCCTGTTTGCTTAAGCCATTGACCTCAACGCGCTTACTGCCGGCGCTGACGGCCTCCTGCCAGACGCAGCCGACGGTTCTGCCGCCGCGTTCCGATAGTAAGAAGCTTCCGATGACGGTCATGGCCGTTGATGACAATCCGGCGAATCTCAAGCTTATCGGCGCCCTGCTGGAGGATTTAGTCCAGCACGTTATCCTCTGCGACAGCGGCCAGCACGCCGTCGAGCGGGCCAGAGAAACGCAGCAGGATCTGATTCTGATGGATATTCAGATGCCGGAGATGGATGGGATCCGCGCCTGCGAACTGATTCACCAGCTCCCTCATCAGCAGCAAACGCCGGTGATCGCCGTGACCGCCCACGCCCTGGAAGGGCAGCGAGAGAAATTACTCAGCGCGGGGATGAACGACTATCTGGCGAAACCCATTGAGGAGGATAAGCTCTACAGCCTGCTGCTGCGCTACCAGCCGGGAAAGACGCTACCGCCGCAGGTCGCCGCGGAGCCTGTTGAGCCGCCCGTTAACCATGACATCACCCTCGACTGGCAGCTGGCGCTGCGTCAGGCGGCGATGAAACCGGATCTGGCGCGGGAAATGCTGCAGATGCTGCTCGCCTTTATGCCGGAGGTGCGTAACAAGGTAGAAGAACAGCTGGTGGGAGAACAGCCGGAAGGCGTGCTGGATCTTATTCATAAGCTTCACGGCAGCTGTAGCTATAGCGGCGTGCCGCGGCTGAAAAAACTGTGTCACACCCTTGAGAGCCAGCTACGCGCGGGCACCTCCGCCGAGGAGATGGAGCCGGAGTTTCTGGAGCTGCTGGATGAAATGGACAACGTCGCGCGCGAAGCCTGTAAGCTGTTGGGGATTTAGAGGATATAAAACGCGAGCCCCGGTCTGCGCTTCGCGACCGGGGGAAAACCTATAATAGCCGGCCCATTTTCAGCACAGCGGCGACGTTTCTCGCCGTCATACGCACGTTTTCGGCGGCATTTTCCAGTGCTTGCTCCAGGGTGCAAACGGAATAAATCACGCTGAATACCGCATCCAGGCCGTGCTGATGCACGACGCCGACGTCAGCCGTCAGGCTCCCGGCAATGCCGATGACCGGCAGGTTGTAGCGTTTTGCCACCCTCGCCACGCCAACCGGCACTTTGCCGTGAACCGTCTGGCTATCGATACGCCCTTCGCCGGTGATCACCAGGTCCGCATCCGCCACGATATCGGCAAGATGGAGCGCATCGGTCACAATCTCAATGCCCGGCCGCAGCTTTGCGCCGCAAAAGGCGTACAGGCCCGCGCCCATCCCCCCCGCCGCGCCGCCGCCTTCAAGATGCAGCACATCAAGTTCTAAATCGCGATGGATAATATCGGCAAAATGGGCCAGCGCGTTGTCAAGGCAGGAGATCATCTCCGCCGTCGCCCCTTTCTGCGGCCCAAATACCGCCGTCGCACCCTGTGGTCCCGTCAGCGGGTTGGTAACATCGCAAGCGACGTCAATACGACAGCCGGCCAGGCGTTTATCAAGTTCGCTAACGTCGATGCGCGCGAGGCTCTCCAGCGCGCGTCCGCCGGCGGCAATCTGCTGGTTATCTTTGGTCAGCAGTTTCGCCCCCAGCGCCTGTACCATCCCGGCGCCGCCGTCGTTCGTCGCGCTGCCGCCGATGCCGATAATAATTTGCCTCACTCCGGCATCCAGCGCATGGCGAATCAGCTCGCCGGTCCCCCATGAAGTGGTCAGCAAAGGATTTCGCCGCGCCGGCGGTACGCTCTCCAGGCCGCTTGCCGCCGCCATTTCAATAAACGCGCACTGCCTATCGCCCGACAGGCCATAGAAGGCCTCCACGGGTTCACCGAGCGGACCGGTGACGGTGACCGCAATCCGGCATCCCTGGGTCGCGGCAACCATGGCTTCAACGGTTCCTTCGCCACCGTCGGCAACCGGCAGCTTAACGTACTCCGCATCGGCGTAAATTTCCCGAAAACCTTGTTCTATCGCGGTTGCGACATCCAGCGCACTCAGGCTCTCCTTGTATGAATCCGGTGCGATCACTATCTTCATATGCTGTCCTTAAAATGAACGATTACCCGACGCCGTGCAGGAAACCGGTCCCCGAAGGGACCGGTATTTCTTTAGCGCACCATGCACGGACGCTTGTTATCAAACGTCCAGTTCGGGATCAAATACTGCATGCCCATCGCGTCATCGCGCGCGCCCAGGCCGTGTTTCTGGTACAGCTCATGGGCTTTCATCACCCGATCCATATCGAGCTCCACGCCCAGACCCGGTTTCGCCGGTACCTGTACCATCCCACCTTTAATTTCAAAAGGCTCTTTGGTCAGACGCTGGTTACCCTCCTGCCAGATCCAGTGGGTGTCGATGGCGGTAATTTTACCCGGCGCTGCCGCTGCCACGTGGGTAAACATCGCCAGCGAGATATCAAAGTGGTTGTTAGAGTGCGAGCCCCAGGTCAGGCCAAACTCGTGGCACATCTGCGCCACGCGGACGGAACCCTGCATGGTCCAGAAGTGCGGATCCGCCAGCGGAATATCGACGGACTGCAGCGACAGCGTGTGGCCCATCTGACGCCAGTCGGTCGCGATCATATTGGTCGCCGTCGGCAGGCCGGTGGCGCGGCGGAACTCCGCCATCACTTCGCGTCCGGAGAAGCCCTGTTCTGCGCCGCACGGATCTTCCGCATAGGCCAGAGAGCCTTTCAGGTATTTGCCAATTTTGATCGCTTCATCCAGCGACCACGCGCCGTTCGGATCGAGGGTCACGCGCGCCTGCGGGAAGCGCTTCGCCAGCGCAACGATGGACTCCGCTTCCTCTTCCCCAGCCAGTACGCCGCCTTTCAGTTTAAAGTCATTAAAGCCATATTTCTCATACGCCGCTTCCGCAAGGCGCACCACCGCATCCGGGGTCATCGCTTCATCATGACGCAGGCGATACCAGTCGCATTTGTCATCCGGCTGGCTCTGATACGGCAGCGGCGTGGCTTTGCGGTTACCGACGAAGAACAGGTAGCCGAGCATTTCCACTTCGCTGCGCTGTTGGCCATCGCCCAGCAGAGACGCCACGTTCACGCCCAGATGCTGGCCCAGCAGGTCAAGCATCGCCGCTTCGATCCCGGTCACTACGTGAATTGTGGTACGCAGATCGAAGGTCTGCAAACCGCGTCCACCGGCGTCGCGGTCGGCGAAAGTATTGCGCACGGCGGTCAGCACGTTTTTGTATTCACCCAGCGTCTTACCGACCACCAGCGGGATCGCGTCCTCCAGGGTGGTGCGGATTTTCTCTCCGCCGGGGATTTCACCGACGCCGGTATGGCCGGAATTATCTTTGATCACCACGATATTGCGCGTGAAGAACGGGGCGTGCGCGCCGCTCAGGTTCATCAGCATGCTGTCGTGGCCCGCGACCGGAATGACCTGCATAGAAGAAACAACGGGGGTCGAAAATTGTGCGCTCATAATTTAGTCCTTATTCAAATCAGTGACGGCCGAAAACGGGGCGTTTACGGTCAAAAGTCCATCCGGGGATCAGGTACTGCATTGGGCCTGCGTCATTACGCGCGCCGCCGGGCAGCTTTTTATACGCCTCATGCGCTTTCTGTACCTGCTCCCAGTCCAGCTCAACGCCAAGTCCTGGCGCGTCCGGAACAGCAATTTTTCCGTGCTTAATCTCCAGCGGATTTTTGGTCAGGCGGCAATCTCCCTCCTGCCAAATCCAGTGGGTATCGATGGCCGTGGGGTTACCCGGCGCCGCCGCGCCGACGTGGGTGAACATGGCCAGTGAAATATCAAAGTGGTTATTGGAATGACAGCCCCAGGTCAGGCCCCAGTCATCGCACAGCTGCGCCACGCGCACCGCGCCGGACAGGGTCCAGAAGTGCGGATCGGCCAGCGGAATATCCACGGCGTTCAGCATCACCGCATGGCCCATTTCGCGCCAGTTGGTGGCGATCATGTTAGTTGCCACCGGCAAACCGGTGGCGCGGCGAAACTCCGCCATCACTTCGCGGCCGGAAAAGCCCTGCTCGGCGCCGCAGGGGTCTTCGGCGTAGGTCAGCACATCGTTCAGCCCTTTGCACAGGGCGATGGCTTCATCCAGCAGCCAGGCGCCGTTAGGGTCGACCGTAATGCGCGCATCCGGGAAACGCTTCTTCAGCGCGCGGGCGGTTTCGATCTCCTGCTCGCCGGGCAGCACGCCGCCCTTGAGTTTGAAATCTTTAAAGCCGTAGCGATCCTGCGCGGCTTCCGCCAGCCGCACCACCGCCTCGCTGTTCAGCGCTTCCTGATGACGCAGGCGATACCACGCGTGGCTGCCCGGCGTGCTTTCCAGATAGGGCAGATCGGTCTTCGTACGATCGCCCACGTAGAACAGGTAGCCCAGCACGGTCACCGCATCGCGCTGCTTGCCCGGCCCCAGCAGTTCGCAAACCGGCACGTTGAGCGCCTTGCCCAACAGATCCAGCAGCGCAGCCTCCAGCGCCGCCACCGCGTTCACCCGCAGTTCGAACGTCCAGGCGCCTTTACCAAAGGTGTCAAAATCCGCGGCCTGGTTGCCTTTATGCACCTGCTGAACCACTTTATTCAGGCGGGCGATTTCCTGCCCCAAAACCATCGGGATCGCCTCCACCAGCGTCTGATAAATCACCTCGCCGCCGGGCGCTTCGCCGACGCCGGTATTGCCGGCGCTGTCGGTCAGCACCACGATATTACGGGTAAAGTACGCGTTATGGGCACCGCCGATATTGAGCAGCATACTGTCCTGCCCGGCCACCGGGATAACCTTCATGTCGGTGATAACGGGGCTCGATTGCGTTGTCATGATGATTGTCCTGCCACAGGTTTCAGTTCAATACGCTTAATATCGCCGACCAGAACCAGATAGCTCAGCACCGCCACCAGCGCATGGACGCCCACATAAATCAGCGCGCCGTTAAACGAACCGGTGGTGCCAACGATGTAGCCGATAGCAATTGGCGTCACGATACCGGAGATATTGCCGAACATGTTGAACAGACCGCCGCTCAGCCCGCTGATCTCTTTCGGTGCCGTATCCGCCATGACCGCCCAGCCCAGCGCGCCGATGCCTTTACCGAAGAAGGCCAGCGCCATAAAGCCGATGATCATCCACTCCACGTTGACGTAGTTACAGAACACCATCACCATCGACAGCAGCATCCCCATCACGATCGGCGTTTTACGCGCGATGTTCAGCGAGCCGGTACGACGCATCAGCCAGTCGGAAATAATCCCGCCGAGCACGCCGCCCGCGAAGCCGCAGATAGCCGGCACCGAAGCGACAAAACCGGCTTTCAGAATGGACATGCCGCGCGCCTGCACCAGATAAACCGGGAACCAGGTGATAAAGAAATAGGTTAAAGCGTTAATGCAGTACTGTCCGATATAGACGCCAATCATCATGCGGGAGCCCAGCAGCTGCTTAATTTGCCCCCATTTTACGCTAAACGGCACCTTAGCTTTGGCCGCCGCCTGATCCATGTTGATCAGCGCGCCGCCAGCGGCGATGTAATCCAGCTCTTTTTGGTTCACGCCCGGATGCTGGTTGGGTTCATGAATGACCTTCAGCCAGACAAAGCTGATGATAATCCCGAGTCCGCCCATAAAGAAGAACACGTGCGACCAGCCCACCTCATGGGTCAGCCAACCCATGATTGGCGCAAAAATAACGGTGGCAAAGTATTGCGCGGAGTTAAAGATAGCCACCGCGGTGCCCCTCTCCTGCGCCGGGAACCACGCCGCGACGATACGGCTGTTTCCGGGGAAAGATGGCGCTTCGGCCAGGCCGACAAGGAAACGCAGGGTAAACAGCGCGACGATAATGCCGAAGCCGCTGAAGATATCGACGAAGCCCTGCAGCAGGGTAAACATGGACCAGATAAAAATGGACCAGAAGTAGACGCGTTTTGAACCGAAACGGTCAAGCAGCCAACCGCCCGGGATTTGGCCGATCACATAGGCCCATGAAAACGCGGAGAAAACATACCCCATGCCAACGGCGTCAAGACCAATATCTTTGGCCATCTCCGATCCGGCAATGGATAAGGTGGCGCGGTCGCCGTAGTTGAAGGATGTGACGATAAACAGCATCACCACTATCCAGTAGCGAGCATTGGTGCGCTTTTCAGCGCCGCTCGCCGCCTGACTTAATGAACTCATTGTTGCACTCCTGAATCATAGCGTTAGCTACGTTCATTCTGAACAGCACAACCTGTAGGGTACTCAGAATGACGTGTTAGTGTTTTTCATTGTTTTCGTTATATCTGGCACTGCATTGGGAACTGGCAGGGAAAGTATAAAAAGAGGGGCTGGCGGGCTCACCGTGCAAATACACAGCTTTCACCGGCTGAGTAAATGTGATTTATGGCGTATGCCTAATGAGATGGGGGATGGTTCACGGAAATGAAAAACCGCGCGCGTTCAGAGGCGGAAACGGCGGTGCAAAAGGCAGGAGTGTGAATCAACTCTCTTGACCCCGTGAAATAGCCCGGTAAAGGCCCTGGCATTACACAGGTTTTAAGGCAAATGCCCGAAGCCAGCCACGTGGAGAATTGGTACGATCTTTTTGACCGTTAATCTGGCTCTGGCATTGAACATCAGTAAAAAAGGAGCGCCCTCTAGTGTAGGGAGAGGGCGAAACTTTTTAATCGAGCAGCGACGCCCACTGCGTTACCCATGGGTTAGAGACGCTTTCGGGTTCCGGATCTTCGCTGGCGTCAATCATCAGCATCTCGCCAACGCGCGTGCCGCCCTGTTCCTGCAATAACGCATCAAACTTTAGGCCGCCGCCGCAGAAGTTAGCGTAGGTGCTATCGCCCAGGGCGATAATCCCATAGCGTAAATGCGGCTGATACATATCTTTGATGCCTTCGTACAAGGGCACGATACTGTCCGGTAAATCGCCCTGTCCGGTGGTCGATGTCACCACCAGCACATATCTACCGCTATACGACTCCCAGTCTTTGACCTCGGGATCCTCAAAGACTTTCGCCTGATGCCCCAGCCCGCTCAAAATAGCCTGCGCCTCTTCGGCGACCAGGAGCGAATTTCCATACATCGTGCCGACAAAAATTCCGACTTCTGCCATGACTATCTCCCTGAATTGACCTGTATCTCTTCATCCTGACCGCAGTCGTCGGCAAACTCAACCCTTTCATTTAGCGGGAGAAGGCCGCGCCAGCCAAACTGCGACAGCGCGCGCATCCAGACGTCGTCAAGACCGGCGCGAATAACCAACGGTTCGCCGGTAAAGGGATGCGTTAACGAGAGCTGGCTGGCGTGCAGCATCAGCCGATCGCAGCCAAAGTGCGCCGCCGCGCTGCGATTCTGCCGCAAATCGCCGTGTTTGCTATCGCCGATAATCGGATGGCGAAGATGGGCAAGATGGCGACGTAGCTGGTGTTTACGTCCGGTTTTCGGTTCCAGCTCCACCAGGCTATAGCGGGTCGTGGGGTAACGGCCGGTCGCCACCGGCATCTCTACCGTCGCCAGGCCGCGATA
Organism: Klebsiella sp. CB_Kp196; assembly: GCF_040061575.1. Lineage (NCBI taxonomy): Bacteria > Pseudomonadati > Pseudomonadota > Gammaproteobacteria > Enterobacterales > Enterobacteriaceae > Klebsiella > Klebsiella sp. CB_Kp196. The sequence continues at coordinate 16,256 of NZ_JBEAFH010000058.1, read as the reverse complement.
ATGCGTCACCGCCGGCTGCGGGTCTTTATTTTCGCGGGCAAACTTATCGGCGATTTTATCCAGTTCCTCAACCAGCGGGTAATCAAGCACCGCTTCGTCGTTCAGCCAGCCGCGAGCGATCGCATGATAGCGTTTCTGCATTTGATGCTGCTCGAACTGCTGCGACAGCAATCTTCCCGCTTCGCTCGACAGCCCCATCAGCAGCACGCCGGACGTCGGCCTGTCGAGGCGATGGGCGGTGAACACGTGCTGGCCTATCTGGTCGCGCACGGTCTGCATCACCACCACTTTTTCATCACGATCCAGCCAGCTGCGGTGCACCAGCCAGCCCGATGGCTTGTTCACCGCGACCAGCCACTGGTCCTGATATAAAATCTCCAGCATCAGGCTTCGCCGCCGGCAAACAGCGCATCCAGCAGGACCAGTTCGGCCAGCACCCGCTCGCGCACGGGGTGAGCATTATCCAGAGCCATCTCATAATAGGGCGCAACGGCGAAGTTCTGCGGCAGCGGCGTTCCGCTTTCCAGAAGCTGGTGCATACGCGGAATCAATACCCACTGCAGCCATTCAAGCGGCTCCATGGTGTCGAGGCAAAACGGCTGTTCGCTGGCAAACGCGCGGCTATCGGGGGCACTATCCTGCCAGTGTTCCGTTTCGCGCAGCAGCGCTTCAATGGCGAGCAGGCGCTCGCGCACGCGATGGTCAAGAGTCATGGGAAACCTCGGTGAGTTAAAAACCGGCGCAGAATAGCAAATTCAGACGAGAAATAAAAAAAGGGAGCACTGTATAAAACAGTGCTCCCGGTTCGTTTTGCAGCAATCCAGCTACATTGGTGCTCCCTGCTCGTCCTTGAAAACTTTTCCTGAGGTCTCCTGACCATGTTCATCCATAAACAGTTGCATCCTGCTTTCACACCACCCCGATGCGAAATAACTCATCCTTAAGTCTGTCCTGATCTTCCTGATCCACCGAACGTCCCGCTCGGCTCTCGTTCTCCTTCCTGGAGGTGTCCTTTTACGCAATCCTGCGTTATCCTGTGCTTCATCCTGAAGCCTGTCCTTGCAACGCCATCCTGGCGGGTCCTGCAGAAGCGTCATCATCCTGATGTTCACTTCGTTTATCAACTCCCTGTCGATGTGTATAGAATCCCTGATTCCGCCCTGTCTTACAACCCTTGTTAAGACAATATCTTAAGATTAATCGTCAGTATCCTTAATGAGAAAATCATTAATCACTTGAAAAATATTATATTTCTTAAAATACAACCCCTGGAGGATCGGCTTAAATGATGACGATCTCTTACAGGTCTTGTAAGAGATCTCTCACAAAAGTTTGGGTACTGTGGATTACAGAACTGGCTTAAGGGAATTAAGGAAACTCGCAAGCGAGGGAGAAAGGGTCGTCCGTTTTCGGGTGCCGAGGGTCTCTTTGATCACTTCACCGCTCATATTACAGACCGAAATGACCTCCAGTTCGCTGTCCAGCGTGGCGATAAACAGCGTGGGCGACAGCTTCAAACGCTTTTGCACCAGCAGATGACCAATCAGGTTCTCCTGCACCCGCTGGAAATCATCCGGGCTCCAGGTTTGCAGCAGCGTCATGGTTTCATCGGCAGTTTCATCGGCAAAACGCGCCTGCATATCACCGGCAAACTGAGTGGTATAATAAGCATGAAGCGGTTGTTGTACCACAATCTCCAGCGCCCGTTCAACCGCGTCAATATTTTGTGCTAATGAAAACGGCTGCGGCTGCCAGAAAACGCCGTCATCATCCGTGCCGTTGACGCACGGCGACGGGATACCGTAAAGCTCTTCGCTGCGCGGCAGGCTGGAGCGCTGCTGCTGCCACGCCTCACAATAACGTTGGGTAAATGCTTGTAGCGCTTCTGCGGTTTGCTGGTCCACCGGTTTCTCTCTTCACGTTAGACAGGATACACTTGGCATATAGTGTAACCACTTTAACTATGGTGAAACATGTCTTCTTACGATAATCATCAGGCGCTGGCCGGCCTGACGCTCGGAAAATCAACTGATTACCGCGACACCTACGACGCCAGCCTGCTTCAGGGCGTCCCACGCAGCCTGAACCGCGACCCGCTGGATCTGCACGCCGATAACCTGCCGTTTCACGGCGCCGATATCTGGACGCTGTATGAGCTCTCCTGGCTGAACGCCAAAGGCCTGCCGCAGGTCGCCGTGGGCCACGTGGAGCTCAGCGATACCACCATAAACCTGGTGGAATCAAAAAGCTTTAAGCTCTATCTCAACAGCTTCAACCAGACGCGCTTTGCCGACTGGCAGGCGGTCGAGGCGACGCTGGCGCGCGATCTCAGCGCCTGTGCGCAAGGAGAAGTGAAGGTAGCGCTGTATCGCCTCGATGAGCTCGAAGGCCAGCCGGTCGCTCATCTGCACGGCACCTGCATCGACGACCAGGATATTGAAATCGATAATTACCAGTTCAGCGCCGATTATCTGCAGGACGCCGCGGCCGGCAAAGTGGTCGAAGAGACCCTGGTCAGCCATCTGCTGAAGTCCAACTGCCTGATTACCCACCAGCCAGACTGGGGGTCGGTGCAAATCCAGTATCGCGGGGCGAAAATCGATCGCGAAAAGCTGCTGCGCTATCTGGTGTCATTCCGCCACCACAACGAGTTCCACGAGCAGTGCGTAGAGCGCATCTTCAATGACATTCAGCGTTTCTGCCAGCCGGAAGCCCTTTCCGTTTATGCGCGCTACACGCGACGAGGCGGTCTCGATATCAACCCGTGGCGCAGCAATACCGATTTTGTGCCGGCCACCGGTCGCCTCGCCCGTCAATAGTAAACATTTTCACAATTTGCGCGCGTTAACCCGCGCGCAAGGTTGTGAAAACGCCATCAGCAGGGCTATTGTAATCACAGGAAGACGATAATCGTCCTGTAAGGAGTTCACTTGATTACACATGTTAGCCCGCTTGGTTCAATGGATATGCTGTCGCAGCTGGAAGTGGATATGCTTAAACGCACCGCCAGCAGTGACCTGTATCAACTCTTTCGCAACTGCTCGCTTGCTGTGCTCAACTCGGGGAGCCTGACCGATAACAGCAAGGAGCTTCTGTCTCGTTTTGAAAACTTCGATATTAACGTGCTGCGTCGCGAACGCGGCGTGAAGCTGGAACTGATCAACCCGCCGGAAGACGCTTTCGTTGACGGGCGTATTATCCGTTCCCTGCAGGCCAACCTGTTTGCCGTACTGCGCGATATCCTGTTCGTCTACGGCCAGATCCACAACACCGTTCGCTTCCCGAATCTCGATCTTGAAAGCTCGGTGCATATCACCAACCTGGTATTCTCCATTTTGCGTAACGCCCGCGCCCTGCACGTCGGCGAAGCGCCAAACATGATTGTCTGCTGGGGCGGCCACTCGATTAACGAAAACGAATATCTGTACGCCCGCCGCGTCGGCACCCAGCTGGGCCTGCGCGAACTGAATATCTGTACCGGCTGTGGACCGGGCGCGATGGAAGCGCCGATGAAAGGCGCCGCCGTCGGCCACGCGCAGCAGCGTTACAGAGACAGCCGCTTTATCGGTATGACCGAGCCGTCGATTATCGCCGCCGAGCCGCCGAACCCGCTGGTGAACGAACTGATCATCATGCCGGATATCGAAAAACGCCTGGAGGCGTTCGTGCGCATCGCCCACGGCATCATCATCTTCCCGGGCGGCGTGGGCACGGCGGAAGAGCTGCTCTATCTGCTGGGCATTTTGATGCACCCGTCGAACAAGTCGCAGGTTCTGCCGCTGATTCTCACCGGGCCAAAAGAGAGCGCCGATTATTTCCGCGTGCTGGATGAGTTTATCGTCCATACGCTGGGTGAAGCCGCCCGTCGTCACTATCGCATTATCGTTGACGATGCCGCGGAAGTGGCCCGCCAGATGAAAAAAGCGATGCCGATGGTGAAAGAGAATCGCCGCGAGACCGGCGACGCCTACAGCTTCAACTGGTCGATGCGCATTGCGCCGGACCTGCAGATGCCGTTCGATCCGACCCATGAGAATATGGCCAATCTTAAGCTCTATCCGGACCAGCCGGTGGAAGTGCTGGCAGCGGATCTCCGCCGCGCCTTCTCCGGTATCGTCGCCGGTAACGTTAAAGAGGTGGGTATCCAGGCTATCGAGAAATTCGGCCCGTATAAGATTCACGGCGACCCGGCAATGATGCGCCGCATGGACGATCTGCTGCAGGGCTTTGTGGCGCAGCATCGTATGAAGCTGCCGGGCGGCACCGCTTACATCCCCTGCTACGAAATCTGTTCCTGAGTTCTCTTCTGCTCTTCTCCCGGGCGGCGGCTTACGCCCCCGGGCTATTTCTCCCCGCCCGGGCGGCACTCTTTCTCCGCTTTTTCGCTTCTGCATTCGCCCGTATGCTTTCCAGATAAATCATTCCTTTTATGAATTTTTAGCATCGCCTTTACAAAAGCCAATCGTTTGCGTTTCCAAAAACTGCAATAAATATCACCAGGAAAAACGCCTTTTAACGTAAAAACGTCGAGAACTTCGCATTTTTACAGTAAAAACCTCGTTATTACGTCGCGCCACTATTCTCTCATATGCTGAAAATGATAGCCTCCGCGCCACAAATCTCTGGCTGATCACCAGAAACAGGCTGTTGGACTAAAATTGCTTACATTTAAAGTGGATTATTGCATTTGAGATCGCGATCACTGATGCATTCACCATATAAATGTATCTTCCCGCACCAATTGTTACGGAGAAAATGCCTAAAAAACCGTAAACAAACGAATTTCATATTATTTGGTCTTTTTTATTCAATAGATTTTGTTGCTTCCTCCAGGAGATACAGATGGAAACCACTCAAACCAGCACCATCGTTTCGGATGCTACCCGTAGCGGTTGGCGTAAGACGGACACCATGTGGATGCTGGGCCTGTACGGCACGGCTATCGGCGCGGGCGTCCTGTTTCTGCCGATCAACGCCGGCGTCGGCGGCATGATCCCGCTGATCATCATGGCGATTCTGGCCTTCCCGATGACCTTCTTCGCCCACCGCGGGATGACCCGTTTCGTGCTGTCCGGTAAGAATCCGGGCGAAGACATCACTGAAGTGGTCGAAGAGCATTTCGGCGTTGGCGCAGGTAAGCTGATTACCCTGCTCTACTTCTTCGCCATCTACCCGATTCTGCTGGTCTACAGCGTGGCGATCACCAACACCGTGGAAAGCTTTATGCTGCACCAGCTGCACATAACGCCGCCGCCTCGCGCCATTCTTTCCCTGATTCTGATTGTCGGCATGATGACCATCGTGCGCTTCGGCGAGCAGATGATTGTGAAAGCGATGAGCGTGCTGGTGTTCCCGTTCGTGGTCGCGCTGATGATTCTGGCCTTTTATCTGATTCCGCAGTGGAACGGCGCGGCGCTGGAAACCCTCTCCCTGAGCAGCGCGACCGCGACCGGCAACGGCCTGTGGATGACCCTGTGGCTGGCGATTCCGGTGATGGTGTTTTCTTTTAACCACTCGCCGATCATCTCCTCCTTCGCCGTCGCGAAACGCGAAGAGTACGGCCAGGGCGCAGAGAAAAAATGTTCCAGCATTCTGGCCCGCGCGCACATCATGATGGTGCTGACCGTCATGTTCTTCGTCTTCAGCTGCGTACTGAGCCTCTCCCCGGCGGATCTGGCGGCGGCGAAAGATCAGAACATCTCGATTCTGTCTTACCTGGCGAACCACTTTAACGCGCCGATCATCGCCTGGATGGCGCCGATCATTGCGATGATCGCCATCACTAAATCCTTCCTTGGCCACTACCTGGGCGCTCGCGAAGGCTTTAACGGCATGGTGATTAAATCCCTGCGCGGTAAAGGCAAGTCCATCGAAATCAATAAACTGAACAAAATCACCGCCCTGTTCATGCTGGTCACCACCTGGATTGTGGCGACGCTGAACCCCAGCATCCTCGGGATGATCGAAACCCTGGGCGGCCCGATTATCGCGATGATTCTGTTCCTGATGCCGATGTACGCGATTCAGAAAGTCCCGGCGATGCGTAAATACAGCGGCCACGTCAGCAACGTTTTCGTGGTGATTATGGGCCTGATTGCTATCTCCGCGATTTTCTACTCTCTGTTTAGTTAATATCCCTCGCGCCGCCTGACGGCGGCGCTCCCGACAGCACTGGATGCATCATGATCAGCGTATTCGATATTTTTAAAATCGGCATTGGCCCTTCCAGCTCCCACACCGTTGGACCGATGAAAGCGGGCAAACAATTCACGGACGATCTTATTGAGCGCGGGCTGCTTTCCGAGGTAACCAAAGTCGTCGTCGATGTCTACGGCTCCCTTTCCCTGACGGGAAAAGGCCACCATACCGATATCGCGATTATTATGGGCCTGGCGGGCAACCTGCCGGATACCGTCGACATCGACGCGATTCCCGGCTTTATCCAGGACGTCAACACCCATGGCCGCCTGATGCTGGCAAACGGCCAGCAGGAAGTGGCGTTCCCGGTCGATCAGTGCATGAATTTCCACGCCGACAACCTGTCGCGGCATGAAAACGGCATGCGTATTACCGCCCTCGGCGGCGAGAAGGTTCTCTACAGCCAGACGTATTACTCCATCGGCGGCGGGTTTATCGTCGATGAAGACCATTTCGGCGTGACCCGCGAGGCGCCGGTCGCCGTACCTTATCCGTATAAAAACGCCGCCGATCTGCAGCGCCACTGCCGCGAAAGCGGGCTATCGCTCTCCGGGCTGATGATGCAAAACGAGCTGGCGCTGCACAGTAAAGAAGCGCTGGAGCAGCATTTTGCCGCGGTCTGGGAAGTGATGAGCAGCGGAATTGAGCGCGGCATCACCACCGAGGGGGTTCTGCCGGGCAAGCTGCGGGTGCCGCGTCGCGCCGCCGCGCTGCGCCGGATGCTGGTAAGCCAGGACAACACCAACAGCGACCCGATGGCGGTCGTTGACTGGATTAACATGTTCGCCCTGGCGGTTAACGAAGAGAACGCCGCCGGCGGGCGCGTCGTGACCGCGCCGACCAACGGCGCCTGCGGTATCGTACCTGCGGTGCTGGCCTACTACGACAAGTTCATCCGCAAAGTGAACGCCAACTCGCTGGCGCGCTATATGCTGGTCACCAGCGCCATTGGCTCGCTCTATAAGATGAACGCCTCGATTTCCGGCGCCGAAGTGGGCTGCCAGGGTGAAGTCGGCGTAGCCTGTTCAATGGCGGCGGCCGGTCTGGCTGAACTGCTTGGCGGCAGTCCGGGTCAGGTATGCATCGCGGCGGAAATTGGTATGGAGCACAACCTCGGTCTCACCTGCGATCCGGTTGCCGGCCAGGTGCAGGTGCCTTGCATCGAGCGTAACGCTATCGCGGCGGTTAAAGCGGTCAACGCCGCACGTATGGCCCTGCGCCGCACCAGCGAGCCGCGGGTGTGCCTCGATAAAGTCATCGAGACCATGTACGAAACGGGCAAAGATATGAACGCCAAATATCGTGAAACCTCGCGCGGCGGCCTGGCAATGAAGATTGTCGCCTGCGATTAACGCCCCCCTCCCGGTATGCTGCGGCATGCCGGGCTTCTTTTCCCTGCCCTCCTCCTTCATTTATGTTATATAAATGATAATTTAGTTATTTATTAGTTATAAAGACGATTTGTTACCTTACGGAAAAACCGCTCAAGGAGAACAAATCATGCTCAGATTATCCCGCCCGGCGCTGCTGCTACTGCTGGCAGGCTTATCCGCTTCCGCGCTGGCGAAAGCGCCGGAGACCGTGAATATCGGTTATCAGAAAGCTAATATCTTCGCGCTGCTTAAATATCGCGGCACCCTCGATGAAAGCTTCAAAAAGCAGGGTATCGCCGTCCGCTGGATTGAATTTCCCGCCGGGCCGCAGATGCTGGAAGGGCTGAACGTCGGCAGCATCGACCTCGCCGCCACCGGCGATGCGCCGCCGGCCTTTGCCCAGGCGGCGCAGGCGGATCTGGTCTATTTAGCCCACTCCCCGGCGAACCCAAAAACCGAGGCCATCGTGGTGGCGGAAAACTCGGCAATTAAGAGCGTGGCCGATCTTAAGGGCAAGCGCGTGGGGCTCAATAAAGGCTCCGACGTAAACTACCTGCTGGTGACCGCGCTGGAGAAAGCCGGGCTGAGCTATAAAGATATCACGCCGGTCTATCTGCCGCCTGCTGACGCCCGCGCCGCCTTCCAGCGCGGCGCTATTGACGCCTGGGTTATCTGGGATCCGTTCCTCGCCGAAGTGGAAACGAACGCCAAAGCGCGACAGATTGGCAATGCCGAAGGGCTGGTGCCGCACTACACTTTCTACCTGGCCAGCCGCAAATTTGCCGACACCTATCCGGATACCGCAAAGCAGGTGGTGGATGAGCTGGGTAAACTGAGCGAATGGGCCAACAGTCATCAGGACGATGCCGCCGGGATCCTCTCCACCTCAACCGGGCTGGATAAGGCTATCTGGCTGAAGACGCTGGCGCGTCTGCCTTATGGTGCCGAACGTATGACGCCTGCGGTCTATAACGAACAGCAGGCGCTGGCGGATACCTTCACCCGTATCGGCCTGCTGCCGGTGAAAGTCGATGTTCGCAGCGCGACCTGGTCGCTGGATAAGCAGTAAGCCTTCCCTTCCCGGGTCGCGGCGCAGGCGCCTTACCCGGGCTACCGGCCCGCAGACGACGGTGGATCCGTAGCCCGAGCGCCGCCTCCGGGAAAAACCTCCCGCCCCACAGTTCAGCCCCTCACCCTTCGGGGAGAGGGGGACCGGCAAAATTAACTCACCTTCTCTTCACTTCCGACCGCGACCTGCGCGCCGTAGCGATAGCCTGCGCCCGGATGCGGCGCAGCCAGCCGCGGGCCGGCGCCAAACAGCTTCTCGCGCAGGGTTCCCTCGCGATACTCCTGCTTAAACACGCCGCGCTTTTGCAGCTCCGGAACCAGCAAATCCACCACGTCGCGGAAGGTTTCGTGGGTCACCGCATAGGCGAGGTTAAACCCATCGACGTCGGTCTCTTCGACCCAGGACTGCAGCTCATCGGCGACCGTCTGCGGGCTGCCGACCACCAGCGGCCCGAAGCCGCCGATCCCCGCCCAGTCCGCCAGCTTCTGCACGGTCCACTGGCTGTTCGGATCGGCGGTGGAAAACGCCTCTACCATCGACTGAATCGCGTTGGTATGCAGATACTCCAGCACCTGATCCGGCTGATACTGACCAAGGTCGATGCCGGTCCAGCCGGAGAGCAGAGCCAGCGCCCCTTCGTAGCTGACGTACGGTTTATACTCCTGCCATTTAGCCTGAGCTTCACGGTCGGTTTCGCCGACGATGACCGTCTGCATATTGAAGATCAGGATGCTGCGCGGATCGCGCCCGGCCTCCTCGGCGCGACGGCGAATATCCGCCACCGTCTTTTTCAGCAGCACTTTCGACGGCGCGCCGACAAATACGCACTCCGCGTGGCCGGCGGCGAACTGCTTGCCGCGGCTGGAGGCGCCCGCCTGATAGAGTACCGGCGTACGCTGCGGCGACGGCTCGCAGAGGTGGATCCCCGGCACCGAGAAGAAGTTCCCCTGATGGTTAATCGGGTGAATTTTTCGCGGATCGCTGAAGATCTTACGTTCCCTGTCGCGCAGCACCGCGCCATCCTCCCAGCTCCCCTCCAGCAGCTTATAGACCACCTCCAGATATTCATCGGCATAGTCGTAGCGGGCGTCGTGGTCGGTCTGCGCTTTCTGGCCAATATTACGCGCCCCGCTCTCAAGATAGGAGGTCACGATATTCCAGCCCACTCGCCCCTTGGTCAGATGGTCGAGAGTTGAAAGACGGCGGGCGAACGGATAGGGATGCTCAAAAGAGAGCGAAGCGGTCAGGCCGAATCCCAGATGCTCCGTCACCAGCGCCATCGGCGTAATCAGCGCCAGCGGATCGTTGACCGGCACCTGCGCCGCCTGGCGGATCGCCGCATCGCCGTTGCCGTTCAGCACGTCATAGACGCCCAGCACATCAGCGATAAATAGCCCGTCAAACTTGCCCCGCTCCAGCAGACGCGCCAGGTCGACCCAATACTCGAGGTCTTTATACTGCCAGGAGCGGTCCCGCGGATGGGCCCACAGCCCCGGCGACTGATGGCCGACGCAGTTCATATCAAAAGCGTTCAGACGAATTTCACGTTGTGATGACATAGCACTCTCCACGGCGCGCCCCGCTGTCGGGACGCGCGCATAATCATTAAAGGAATCAGGGGATAAAAGGCGTTCAGAACGCCGGACATCGGGCGGATTGTTTGACGCCCAGGGTCCGCAGCGCTTCGTCGGCCACGGCGGCGGCATGGTCGGCCACCTGCGGCAGCCCCATTAATTCTCCGAAATACGCCCGCGCGGCGGGTCCGGAAACCAGCAGATTGGGCGTAATCCGCCCTTCCCGGCCAATCGCCCGCGAGCGTCGATCGACGTCCAGGCCAAGGCCAAACGCATCGGCGCGAATCAGCCCACGCTGGCTCAGCTGACGCAGCAGCGGCTGGCTGTCGGTCAACCCGCCGTGCGCCGGGCCGGTGGTTAAAATAAAGTGGTCAGCGCTCACCCGCAGCGTTTCACCGCGCCGGGGAGCCAGGGTTAGCGCCAGCTTTTGCGCGTCGCCTTCCAGCGCCGTCAGCCTGGCCGCCAGCACCCGCAGGCTGCCGTCGCGCTGGCGCTGCTCAAGGACCCCGGCGACCTGCGGAGCGATACGGTAGCGGTGAACGTCCCAGTAGCTGCGCAAATGACGCAGGAAGCGCTGGCGATCGGCCACCGTCAGCCCCTGCCAGATGCTCTGCCCCTGATTACGCACCGCGTCCAGCACCACCTGCCAGGCCTGTCCCTGCTCCGCCGCGCGCTCGATATCCAGACGGATTTGCCGCAGCCGCTGGCGCAGCGTTCCGCGATCGTATTCGCCAGGCCAGGGTTCACTACTGCCGCTGAGGTTGCTGCGGGACAGCAGCCCGCGGCGTGAAAATGCCGCGATCGGCCCCCGATGGCCCAGACGCGTCAGGGTCGCGACGGTGTCCGCCATCGTCAGGCCGGTGCCCATGACCGCGACGCTCGCTTCCGGGGCGATAGTTGCCAGCACGCCCGTTCGCCAGGGGTTAGCGATGAGCGCCGGATGCGTTGCGAACGGCGTCGCCAGCAACGGCAGCGACGGCGGCGGATGGCTGATGGCCAGCACCAGCAGATCGGCCTGCAGCCGACGCCCGCCGTCGGTGACAACTTCACCATGATTAACGCTCAGCGCCTGCTCGCGCAGATGCGTCAGCCGCCCGCCGCTGGCGCGCGCCTCCTCGGCGAAACGCTGGGCGACATAGCGGCCAAACTGACCGCGCTGCGGATAGACCGCGCCGTCTGCCAGCAGGGCATGCGGGTCATCCGCAAAGGCGGGCTGGCTGCGGTACCAGCGATCGAACGCGCCCTCCTCTTCACCGGCAAGCTGCATCCGCGCGGCAGGAACGTTAATCCGATGGCTCGGTTCGGTCGTGGAGTAGGCCACGCCCGCGCCGGGCACCTCGCGCGGCTCCAGCAGCGTGACCCGCACGCCAACCGGCGCCAGGCGCAGGAGATGAATCGCCACCGCCGCACCGCTAAATCCGCCGCCGACAATCACCACGTGCGGTTCAGTTTGCATAGCCCACCGCCTTCACAAATCGGTGTAACATACGCGCCTCCTCAGCTTGCGCTGACCTGTTTCACCGGACGCTTATCGCCGCCGATGGTTTCGCCAAACGGGCCGGTATTGACGCTACGCGCCTTCGGCTGATCGTGGCCTGCCAGCGGCAATAGCGGCATGACCAGGTCAGCGAAACGATGGGCTTCTTCCAGATGCGGGTAGCCGGAGAAGATAAAGTTGGTGATACCGAGCGCCTGATATTCACGAATGCGTTCTGCCACCTGCTGCGGATTGCCGACCAGCGCCGTCCCGGCCCCGCCGCGCACCAGCCCCACGCCCGCCCACAGGTTCGGCGCAATACGCAGATTGTCGCGCGATCCTTTATGCAGCGAACTCATTCGCGCCTGGCCGGTGGAGTCCATACGGGCAAAAATTTTCTGCGCCTGGGCGATAGTTTCGTCATCAAGGTGTGAAATCAGCCGATCGGCGGCGGCCCACGCCTCCTCTTCGGTTTCGCGAACAATCACATGCAGACGAATCCCGTACTGCAACGTGCGGCCCCGCGCGGCGGCGCGCTCGCGCACTATCGCCAGCTTTTCGGCCACCAGCGCCGGCGGCTCCCCCCAGGTCAGGTAGGTATCGATTTGATCGGCGGCGACGTCGATGGCTTCCTCAGAGGAGCCGCCAAAAAACAGCGGCGGGCCGTTTTCCTGTACCGGCGGAAACAGCACTTCCGCTCCTTCCACGTGGATATGCTCGCCGTGATAATCCACCTTTTCGCCTTTCAGCAGGCGCGAGTAGACGTCGAGAAATTCGCGGGTGACCTGATAGCGTTCGCCGTGGCTGAGGAAAATACCGTCGCCTTTGTTCTCCACCGGATCGCCGCCGGTCACCACGTTAATCAGCAGCCGACCGCCCGACAGGCGGTCGAGCGTCGTCGCCATCCTCGCCGCCAGCGTCGGCGGCTGCAGGCCCGGACGAACGGCCACCAGATAGCGCAGGCGGCGGGTCAGCGGTGCCAGCGCCGAGGCCACCAGCCAGGAGTCTTCGCAGCTTTTCCCCGTTGGGATCAGCACGCCGTAGTAGCCGAGGCTGTCGGCCGCCAGCGCCACCTGCTGCAGGTAAGGCAAATCAACCGGGCGTCCGCCCTCCGAGGTGCCCAGGTAGCGGCCATCGCCGTGGGTGGGCAGAAACCAGAACACGTTGATTTTATCGTCGGTTTTTTGCGTCATTATCCATTTCCTATATAACCATATCCGATATTTATCGAAGAGTTGTTTTAATTTGGTTATATGAGTGTTAGCGATAATCGTGCCAATGGTGAATAAAAAATTAACAATATAAATTCAGTGAGTTACAGAAAACCGAACCTTACGCCGCTGTTGCAAATGCCGCAGCCAATGCGTCCGGACTGCGGCATTTGCAACAGACCGGCGAGTTAGCCCTCTGGTTTCCGTCCCCGGCACAGGATAACTTCAGGACATCAAATACCGGAGGTCACCATGCTGAATCCTGAATTTCCATCCTCTACGCCCGCGCTGATCGACCCGGCGTCAAAAGCGTTTCAGAGCCTGCTGGATAAACTGGCCCCCACCGAGGCGACCGTGCTGATTGTCGGCGAAACCGGCACCGGTAAGGAGGTCGTCGCCCGCTACCTGCATCACCATAGCCCGCGCCGCCACCGGCCGTTTCTGGCCGTCAACTGCGGCGCGCTCAGCGAAAGCCTGGCGGAAGCGGAGCTGTTCGGCCATGAAAAAGGGGCGTTTACCGGCGCGGTACAAGGCCATCCCGGCTGGTTCGAGGCGGCGGAGGGCGGCACCCTGCTGCTCGATGAAATCGGCGAGCTTAGCCTGCCGCTTCAGGTCAAACTGCTGCGCGTTCTGCAGGAGCGCGAAATCACCCGCGTCGGCTCGCGCAAGGCCATTAAGGTGGACGTGCGGGTGATCGCCGCCACCCACGTGGACCTGATGCAGGCCATCCGCGAGCGTCGTTTCCGCGAAGACCTCTACTATCGCCTGAATATCGCCCTCGTCCCGCTGCCGCCGCTGCGCCAGCGTCGCCAGGATATTCCCGTACTGGCGGACCATTTTCTCTCGCTCTACGCCCGCCGCCTGGGCCGCCCGGCTCGTCGTCTGGCCCCGGAGACGCTGGCAAGGCTGATGGAGTACCCCTGGCCGGGCAATATTCGCGAGCTGGAAAACACCCTGCATAACGCGGTATTGCTGAGTAAAGAAGAGGAGATCGGCCCCGCCCAGCTGCGGCTGACGACGCTAAACAATGAGCCCTCGGCGGCGGGCGATAATGAGCTCGACGATTTTATTCGTCGTCAGCTTTCCCTGCCGGGCGAGCCGCTGTGGGAGAGGGTCACCGGGGCGTTAATACGCGGCGCGATGGCCCACAGTGACGATAATCAAAGCCAGGCCGCGGCGCTGCTCGGTATTAGCCGCCACACGCTGCGCACGCAGCTGGCCAATTTTGGCATCATTAAAAGCCGCCGCCGTCAGGAGCCTCTCTTCGGCGCGGCGGTCAACAGCGTCTCTCGCGACCGGGAATTGCGCATCGGCTTCCAGCGCTTCGGCAATCTTGGCATCCTGAAAGCGCGGCAAAGTCTCGAGCAAGCCTTTGCCAGCCGCGGCGTCAGCGTGCTGTGGAGCGAATTCCCCGCCGGGCCGCAGCTGCTGCACGCCCTCGCCTGCGATGAGATCGATTTTGGCACCACCGGCGAAGCGCCGCCGGTTTTCGCTCAGGCGAGTAACGGCGAGCTGGTCTACGTCGCCTGGGAACCGCCCGCTCCGCAAAGCGTGGCGATGGTCGTCCCGCAGCACAGCGACATTCGCACCATTGCCGACCTGCGCGGCAAGCGTATCGCGCTGAATAAGGGCTCTAACGTGCACTGGCTGCTGCTGCATATCCTGGAAGAGGCCGGGCTGGCATTAAACGACGTCAAAGTGGTCTATATTCCGCCGAAATATCCGCTGACCGCCAGCGATTACCTGGCGGTGGACGCCTGGATGATGTGGGATCCGCTGCTCAGCGACGCGGAATATAGCGGCGAATTACGGGTTGTTGCCAGCGGCGAGGGGCGCGTCAATAATCACCAGTTCTACCTGTCGCGCCGCGACTACGCCAGCCGCAATAGCGATATCATGCAGCGCCTGTTAGCCGAGCTGGCGCAGACCGGCCAGTTTATTGACCAGCACCGGGAGCAAGCCGCCGGACTGCTCTCCGCCGAGCTGGGGCTTAACGCCGCCTCTCTGACGCGCGCCTTATCGCGCCGCAGCCATCGTCCGCGGCCGATGGATCTCAACGTGATTCGCGCCCAACAAAGTATCGCCGATCGCTTTTACGCGCTGGGGCTTATCCACAAACCGGTTTCGGTGCGCGAGGCGGTCTGGTACGGTGAAGCCACCAATAGCGATCTCGGCCTGCTGATGCACGTTGATTAGCCGGAAACTGCGAGTCATCTTCCTGATTTCCCTGGCGCCAATAGCCTCATCCGCGCGGCGATGTTACCCTGAAAGGCACTGCAATAAGAGCCTATTTATGAGGATATTCGTGGCCGTTCATCTGTTAATCGTCGACGCACTTAATCTGATTCGCCGCATCCACGCGGTGCAGGGGTCACCCTGCGTCGACACCTGCCTGCATGCGCTTGAACAGCTGGTAGTCCATAGCCAGCCAACCCACGTGGTGGCGGTATTTGATGATGAAGACCGCGGCCACGGCTGGCGACATCAGCGTCTGCCCGATTATAAAGCCGGGCGCGCGCCGATGCCGGAGACCCTCGAAGCGGAAATGCCGGCGCTGCGGGCGGCGTTTGAGCAGCGCGGGTTTCGCTGCTGGGCGCTCAGCGGCAGCGAAGCCGACGATCTTGCCGCGACCCTGGCGGTCAAAGTGGCGCAGGCCGGCCATCAGGCAACCATCGTTTCAACCGACAAAGGCTACTGCCAGCTGCTGTCGCCAACGATCCGCATCCGCGACTATTTTCAGAAGCGCTGGCTTGATGCGCCGTTTATCGCCAAAGAGTTTGGCGTGACGCCGGAACAGCTGCCTGACTACTGGGGGCTGGCGGGCATCAGCAGCTCAAAGGTTCCCGGCGTGGCGGGCATTGGGCCGAAAAGCGCCGCCCAGCTGTTAACCGATTTTCAGGATCTGGAAGGGATCTACGCGCGGCTGGCGGACGTGCCGGAGAAGTGGCGCAAGAAGCTGGAAGAACAGAAAGAGATGGCCTTCACCTGCCGGGACATCGCGCGCCTGCAAACCGATTTACAGCTGGACGGCAACCTGCAGCAGCTGCGGCTGGCACGATAGCGCCGGGCCGCGGTGCGCGCGGCTTCCCGGAGGCGATGCTGCGCATCTGTCCGGGCTACCGGACCGCAGACGGTGAGCGCATTCCCCGGGTCGCGGCTTACGCCTTACCCGGGCTACCGCAGACGGCTGAATACCCGTAGCCCGGGCAAGGCGCGTCAAGCGCCGCCCCCGGGAGCAGCGCGCAGCGTGGCACCATTTCCCCGGAGGTGATGCTGCGCATCTATCCGGGCTACCGGATCGCAGACGGTGAGCGCATTCCCCGGGTCGCGGCTTACGCCTTACCCGGGCTACCG